>JBGTEU010000412.1:0-1504 GCA_041747595.1 Bythopirellula sp. | reverse complement strand
GGCCGCGGTGAACTCGCTCCTGGCAAGCTCACGGTTGGCAACCTCGGCGACTCTCTTAAAGTCATCGATGAAGCCGAACGCTTCGGCGAGCGTGTCGGGCGTGACGCCGTGCTTGCCGCGCTCGAGCACGACCGCATGGACGCGCCCGTTGTGAAAGTCGACGCGCTGCGCGCGCGAGGTTTCGATCGCCCGATCAGCGGCGCTGTAGTAAAGGTGCAGCAGCCTCATGGCACGTTCGTGCGAGGCTTCAGTTTCCCGCCCCTGGTCAAGGCGGTACTCGTCATAGTTGGCAATGGCGAGATAGATTTGGACCGTGTCGACGACGACCGCCTTGCCCTTCGGCAAACTGAAGAGCGGCGGCGGAGCGGGCTCTTTGCGCGAGGAGAGGATCGCCCTCCGCGCCTCATCGAGGGGCCAGTAATCCTCGAACCGCTGCACGTCGAAGGCCGGAACCTCGCCCTTCAGCTTGTTGATGCGCGCGACGGCGGTTGCCTCGTTCCAGGGCATTTTAGACTTCCATTCCTGCGCCACGCCCCAAAAGCCGTGCGCTGATTCCAATTTCAGTTGCTATCCTATATTTTAGGACTATCGCACAAAATGTCAATATGCTAGATTCTAGCTGGGAGGACCCACGCAATGAAGCATGAGAGCATCAAGCCAAGCCAACGAAGACGTTACGAATTTATCGAGTTTCAGCTCATGTGGGAGGGCACCGTCGGCCGAAAGGTGCTTCAGCAGAAGTTCGAGATGTCGCCGCAGCAAGCGACGCTTGACCTCACGTCCTATCTGGATATCGCCCCCAAGAACATGAGCTACGATCCTCGGCAAAGGACGTATGTGGCCCGCTCGCCGTTCCGCCCAGTGTTTGTTGAAGGTGAAGCATCAGAGTATCTGCTGCACCTCGAGATGCTCCATCACGGCTATCGAGACGCCGATGAAATCTGGCCTGCTGCTGTCCCCGAATTTGATGCCGTGAGCTTAGCGGCCCGGAAGACGGATGCGGGCGCACTGAAATGCGTTCTTCGCGCCATCAGAGATCGGCAATGCGTGGAGGTTGAGTATGTCTCGCTGAGTTCGGAGTCTGAAGGACCGCGGCGGCTCTATCCCCACGCCGTCGCCAGCGACGGGCATCGCTGGCACATGCGGGCGTTTGACGCCGACAAGGAGCGGTTCTCGGATTTCGTCCTTTCCCGAATCGAAAAGATCAAGATCAAGATCAAGGACGCGACGATCACAGATATTCCCGAAGACAAGATCTGGCACTCCTTTGTATCTCTCACCTTGGAACCCGACCCTGCCCTAAAGAAGCGCCAAAGGGAAAGCCTGCAGATCGAATATGACATGAAAGGCGGCCGGCTATCGCTAGATGTACGCCAGGCAATGCTGTTTTACTATTTGCGTTCCTACGGATTTAACCCGCTTGAGACGGAGGATGGTATGATGCGAAACAAAAGCAGCTTTTCGCTGCGCGTTGTCAACTTGGAAGAAGTGGAAAGATGTCTGG
>JBGTEU010000411.1:0-11953 GCA_041747595.1 Bythopirellula sp. | reverse complement strand
TAAATGTTCCACAAGCAAGTTGGCTTGATGTAGCCCCTCGTTATCTCGGCGGACGACTGCGGAACCCAACAGTCGCTGATCTCCAATTGTCACCTTGAAACGAGGCAACCGCAGTTGCTCAGGGGATATCTGCACCCAGGCTTGTTCAATATCGATCTCTTGATCCGCTACATCTAGCCGTGTTGACTGTAACTGGATTTCAGCAAATTCAAGCCAGTTCTCCCCAGTACCTTGCACAGAGAACTCGCCCGTCGCGTTCAACGAGTAGTCTAGAGGCAACTCAAGCAGCTCATCGCTGGTGAGTGAAAAATCTGTCAATTGCCCGCTCAATTCATAGCTTTTCAGTTGCACCGATTCTAGCTGGTCACCTGTCGCGGTGAGTTGGGCAACGAGGTCCGCGTTCAATACGCCTTCTCCACGATTAAGGCGTACCGAGCCTTTGAATTCCTGCGTTTCGAGCGGCTTCTCAGCCTGAACCAGTAGCTCACCCACCCGCAATGCATCGACCACGAGCTCGTCGACACTGAGTTTTCCGCGAGATGACCATTGCACTTCGCCTTCTTCACGGTGAAGTGTGAACTGCCAATCAAAATCGGTGACTCCACTGATTAAGGGGAGTCCAAAACCAAGGACCAGCGTCTCGAGCTGTAGTCGGCTTGCCTGCACCCTCAACGACGAGGGCCAATATCGTGCTACGAAGTCTGCGTTTTCCACCATTGCCAGGAATCTTGGCCAGCTGGCAGAGACCCATACCTCTCCGTCCGCAAGATACATCCGCGAGTCTACATCCGCTTCGCCGTCCCTGAGATTGGCGTTGAGTTCCAAATTCTGCACGGCATTTTCCGCGATTGTTATCCGGTCCGTGGAGAACGAACCCTGCAAATTCCAAGCTTGCAGTTGCCGCAGATGCTCGACGGGGACACTCCCGCGCACGTTGAGCGAACCTGGCTGACTTTGTACTGGGGCCTGAATTTGAAAGGCATTAAGAAACGCCGCGAGATCTAGCCGACTCATATCGGCTTCGAGTACTGCCTGCGGTGCGCGTTCTTTTGCTGTTGCATCGATTTGCTCTCCGGCGACCGCCGAAGCGTTTTCACTTGGCAATGTAAAACTGAGATCCACAAGGCCAAGCGATTGTTGCGAATTTTCGTGATTAACACGCCCAGCCAACTTACCGATGCGCCAAGTGCCATCGGCATAGCCAAACCGAAGTTTTACATCACCGAAGATCCACGTCTCGACAACAAGTTTGGGGCAAGTCACTTCGCCCTCAACCCGATAGCCTTGAAAATCAAACCATCCCCTGGCGGAGCGCTGAATCCATATCCATCCGGATAGTTCGCCGTCCACGTCAACAGGAAGTTGTATTCCTATTCGTCGCACGTAGTCGAGAATCTCACCCACGTTCCACTCAGAAAAGCCCATCTCATAGGCTCGCGACATTGGCAATTCATTTTTGGGCAAAGTGCCTGTGACAAAATCCTGACTCAGGCTTTGGTTCGAGAGGCATGCCCAAACAAGGAGAATGCAAAAAAATCTCCAGTAAGGCGAGATTTGTACTACAAGTGAATTGCTTGCTTTTACCATTGATTTCTCACCGTCGGTTCTACTGACGTACTACCGCGTTCTTTCTACTGCAACCTCTTTGTCCTTCAGAGGAGGGGACGGCAAATTCTTCAGGACTTAGCTGCTCACCTGACAGCCTCGTATAGACTTGGACAAATTCCGCGCCGTATAGGCAGATTAGGGAGGAATAATATACCCATACAAGAAAGACCACGAAGGAACCCGCGGCTCCATATACGCTCGCGAATGATGCGTGACCCAGATAAGCTGCGATGATAGCTTTTCCGATACTAAATAGTAACGAGGTGACGACCGCACCAACGAGAACGTTCTTCCACGCCAGTTGGACATCGGGAAGAAACTTGTAAATCATCGCAAACAGCACGGTAACAAGAAGAAACCAAGTTGCCAAATTAAGGTTCCTCCACAGCCAAGCCTCGGCTGGCACCCATTCATCTAGGTGACGCTGAAAAATTTGCAGCATAGTGCTAAATACGAGCGAAACGACAAGCAGCATGCCGACTATCAAGGCAATGCCGAATGAACGCATACGCGCCCATAAGAACTGCCGGACTACGCTTGCTCGCGGTTTCGGCTTCACTCCCCATATTTCGTTGAGCGCCGCCTGAAGTTCGAGAAAGACCATTGTTGATCCAATGAGAATTGTAATTAAACTTGTGAGAATTGCTTGAGGAGTATGTGCGGAATTGCTGGCGGCCTCCAGAACTTGCTCAATAGCCTTGCCTCCCTCCGTCCCAACAAGAGTACCAAGTTCACTGGCAAGCTCTTCACGCACGCTATAGTTGGCGTTATCGAGCAATAGGCCGCCGATCGACTCCGCCATTACTAACACTGGCGCGAGCGAGAAAATTGTGTAGAAGGCTACCGCTGCGGCCATGCGGAATGTATTGTCCATCCACCAATCCAGAGAGGTCTCTTTCAATAATTTTCCCCAAGTGCCTACGTTTGCAAGAGAAAATTTCATAATTGAAACCGCAATTTAGAGTTATGGCCGATATCCGAAAGAGCATAGGCACCATTGCTAGTAGGTTGCTTTCGATTCACTTGAGTCGTTTGATAGCCACTTGCCGCAGCAATTTGATCGTACCCCTATGGGCTATTTCCTGCACGACTTAATAGACTTAATAGCAGGATTCATGCCATCTGAAGCTGACGTCTTATCTTCCGACAGCTCTTCACTGACCGCCACTTCTTCAGTTCGGCGATTTGTCCCTTCGTCATGTCGTCACAAATCTTCGATCCCAACTCCGGGTGAGAAAAGGCCTTACGCAGGCTCGATGAATGGCTCGGCGGTAGCTGTTGGAATCGTAGCCTTCTCCCGCTTTCCATTTGCCTTCGCTTGCGATTCGTGCCGGGCCGGTTGCCGCATGATAACGGGATTTTTCTTGTTTCGTGTTGCAGGGCCCTTCTGTCTGTTCACCCAGAGGTTAACTCAAGTGCCCCAGGCAGGATTCGAACCTGCGACCTGCGGTTTAGGAAACCGTCGCTCTATCCCCTGAGCTACAAGGGCGGAAAGATTTATTATGCCGGAAAACATGGACGGCTGCTTCCTCTCTGGAAGGAATTGTGGCGAGTTTTTTGCTTTTGTCCACGCCTGGCAAAGCGACGAACTGTTTATTGGTTATTGGCGCTGGGGAGCGATGGTCGTTGCATGATTTTTCTTACTATTTCTCAGAACTATTTTTCGTGATAGACCTCTTTTCTTGGCCTCCCGCGCGGTCGAATTGTCAGGTCGAGGTCCAATTTCTTGGCCAACCGTTTGACCCAAGCCTCATCCCCGTCAGGAAGCCCCGTACTACTTGAGCGACGAATCTGTGCGAGCAATTTCTCCTCGAGGGGCGCATGAACCTGCTCGGCCCATTTGCGCTGGCGAGTCTTCCGGTACGGAGACAACTCCTCTAGGTCATCAAGCGGTCGACCAATGGGTCGTCTCGCCCCAGACCATGCACAGGGTAACTCGACCAAATATTATCCTCTGCTTGGGAAACCAAACCGGCTCTTGGCTCACCGGGAGCCCGGCCGACTGTTGGGCGATCAAGGCGTGGGCCTCGCTCGAACTGAACTGTATTTCACCTCTCTAACGATCCACAGAAGCGCTAGACGCGTCACGGCAGCCCTTGGCACTTCTTCGACGAAGCATTGATTTCCGCTCACCTCGTACGCGGCTCCAAATTTTTGGCGCCGGCCATCGGCACGAAACTTGCGACACCCGCTTGATTTCCCCAGAAAGCCGCACCCGTCGACGAAGAGGTCAGCCGATGCGTATTTCCACGCGCGCCCATGCGTTTCTCGATTTTGCCACAGCCGGATTTCTGCTTGCCTTCCCGAGGCTCTTGGGCGCGAGCAAGCCGCTGACGAAGGTCACGACGGCGATGGCCTTGGGCAAACTCGGTTACACGCTGCTGACGCGCCATGAAGGGGGCGTGGTCCGCGTCTTGCCCGTTAAAGCCCACCTCGCCCTCGATGCCGCCGCGGGTGCCACTCTCGTCGCATTGCCATTTCTCACCGAACAGGAGGAAGCTCCCGCCGTGGCGAGCTGCTGCGCGGCGCTCGGAACCTTCGATATCGCGGTGGCGGGCATCAGCGATCCACACTCGCGTCCCCTGCGAATCCCCGGTTTCAACACAGGCGTGACGACCACGCTTCCTGGAGAGGATAGTTCGCCCCAATCTGTCCCGACGCAAGAATTGCTTCCCGAAACAACCTTTCTTGACACGCTGAAAGTCCATTGGAACGTCACCGCTCCGACCATTGCACTAGGGCCGATTATTCGCCGTCCCACCGTCGAGTGGCTCACCGAAAAGCTCGGGCTCACCACGGGTGCCTTCGAGACTCTTCGCTCGCTGCGCGAGAAGTACGGCAGCGGGCCCCTGATGGTAAACACGGCCTTACGGCATCAGGCGATCGTCCTCGATCCCGCCGACATGCGCCGCATTCTCGAAGGCTCCCCGGAGCCATTCGCGACTGCCGAAGTCACAAAGCAGTCGGCCTTGGCCCACTTCGAACCCAAGATGTCGCTTGTTTCGCATGGCCCCGAACGGACAATTCGACGCCGACTCAACGAAGACGTGCTCGAAATGCAGAACGCGGTCCACCACCTTGCGGAGGGGATGCTGCCGATCGTGGATGAAGAAGCCCAGGCTTTGCTCCAGCGGGTCGAGCAAAAGGGAGAGCTCGGCTGGGATGATTTCGAAGAAGCCTGGTTCACCATCGTCCGCCGGGTCGTGTTCGGCAACTCGGCCCGCGAAGACCAGGATATCATCGACGTGATGAAACAACTCCGCGCCGACGGCAACAAGGCCTTCCTCAAGCCGGTCAATACCGAGCTTCGCGACGAATTGCACCAGCGGATTCGAAACTATTTGAAACGAGCTGAGGATGGCAGCCTGGCCGCGCTGATGTCCTCGCGGGCCAAGTCCCCCCGGAGCGCCCCGGAAAACCAGATCCCGCAGTGGCTGTTTGCCTTTGACCCCGCCGGCATGGCCACCTTCCGTGCGCTCGCCTTGCTGGCCACTCATCCCGAACAACTCCAGCGTGCTCAGGAAGAGATGGCCGACGGCGTCGCTGCTGGCAAACCGCATCGCCCCTTTCTCCGTGCCTGCCTTCTGGAGTCGCTCCGACTGTGGCCTACGACTCCCGCGATTCTTCGCCAGAGTACCCACGAAACCCACTGGCAAAACGGCGTCATGCCTGCCCACACCAGCATCCTGATCTACGCTCCTTACTTCCATCGCGACGAAACGCGCGTGCCGTTCGCCCATGCGTTCCATCCCGACGTCTGGATCGAGGACGATCCCGAGGTGAAAGGCAACATGCCCCGCAATTGGCCCTTCGTCCCCTTTAGCGGCGGGCCCGCCGTCTGCCCGGGGCGCAACCTTGTGCTCCTGCTCACCAGTGGCATGCTCGCAGCGCTGCTCGGCAATCGCGACCTCCATTTGAAAAATGCGAACCGCCTAAGAAAAGATCAGCTCCCCAGTATGCTCGACCACTTCACGCTCCGCTTCGAATAAAAGCATTCGGAGCGAGCCAGGCGGTTTATCCGCTCGCAAAAGAAAAGCTGACAGTTCCATTTCTTTGGGCTTCAGGCTTTGTATCAGTTGAGTTCCGCGACCGGATTTTTCGCTGGCCATGATCGATTTGGCCCGCGTTGAAGAAAAACGGGCGGCAAGGTTGCGGTAGCTCGGTCACCATGCAACTGCAATGCCGGAACTGCGCTATCGCTTGCTTCGGCCTACGATCCTCATACGGAGAATCCAACTCGAGCCGGCGCTGAGATTCGGCTCAAGGAGACAACCGCAATTCCTGTTGTTAGGGACCGTGTCGTGACTGCCGCGATGATTGGGTTCGGGGGCTCGTAAATTCATTACGCTAGCAGCGTTCAGTCGCAGATTCGTACGAATTGAGGCATCGCTGCTCTGAAGTTTCTACGCCCATTTATGTGGGCTTGATTTCGCTCTTATGGGCGGCTATTTCTATGCGGCCTGCGGTGGCGCTAACGGATTGGCGAACGACTGGGCTTGAAATAACATAGGAGGATGATGATGAGGCCAACGTATATTTTTATTTTCGGGATCGGCTTAGGGGTCTTGGGGTGCTTGGCGACGATGAATTTTCACGTGGTCCGCGCCCAGGATGGCTTTCATCTTGTACAGAAGCAGCACGCGAGGCTGGGTCAAGCGTACGTCGATACGCGTCAATTTAGCGATACGGACTGGACTCAGAACCCTGAATTGGTTGCATCAATCCGTGCCGACAGCGGGCAGGGGTTGGTGAATG
Organism: Bythopirellula sp.; assembly: GCA_041747595.1. Classification (GTDB taxonomy): domain Bacteria; phylum Planctomycetota; class Planctomycetia; order Pirellulales; family Lacipirellulaceae; genus Bythopirellula. The sequence goes on along the minus strand of JBGTEU010000411.1, from coordinate 5,590 downwards.
AGACTTCGCCGGGCTTTTTTCAACAAGGCGTGAACCGGCTCTCGGGTGTGCCACAGCAGCAAGTTAGGCAGTGAACGTCCCAGCTTGCTGGACTTATTGAGCGCATCGACATTGAGCGTATCGACGCGGCGCTTCCTAGATGCTGAGCGAAACTCTGTTGCTTGTCTCGCAACGTTCTCCGTCACGATTCGCAAGGTTGGCAACGTAGAACTCGGATACTGGAGTTCCCTGCGCTACTCAATTCGAAATGCCTAGAGGCGTCATAATCCCTTTTTCCATTTCGACGCGCGTCTTTGGCCGTTCGCCTTGTGAAATTCCCGTCAAAAAACTGAGCTAAGCTAGAACAGGGCTGCTTTATTCGGCAGCCACCCGGGATTAGACTGTCGAATGGAATCAGCCACAACCGAGAATCGGTGTTTGAAGGAGCAAGCATCTCGACCAATCAACCTGAAAGTGGAGTCGCATTATGAACGGTACTCTCACGCCGCTTGCGGATGTTGTCGCCCAGGAACTCGGTTTGCTCCAGAAATATTGGCGCTGGTTCATGGCGCTGGGCGTGGCAATGGTCGTGCTTGGCCTGATTGCCGTCAGTTGGTCCAGCGTTGCGAACGTCACCGTGGCGGCAACGTGGCTATTTGGATTCTTTTTGTTAGCCAGCGGTCTTGGTGAGATTATCAATTCGTTTTGGGTCGGCCGTTGGAGCGGCATGTTGTTGCACTTGCTCGTCGGCGTGCTCTACACGCTCGTAGGTTTTGTTATAATCGATCACCCAGCCGACGCGGCGATCGAGCTCACGTTGCTGATCGCCATCTTCCTGATGGTTGGTGGCCTCTTCCGCGTGGTGTTCGCCGTGAGCGAACGGTTTTCCGGCTCGGGGTGGGTGCTTCTCAACGGAGTGGTGACCTTCGTGCTGGGAATGTTGATTTACAAACAGTGGCCGGCGTCGGGGTTGTGGGTGATCGGCCTGTTTGTGGGCATCGAGCTCATTTTCAACGGCTTGTCTTGGGTGATGCTCTCGTTGGGCCTGCGACGACATAGACCGACCAATGGCGCGGTGGCTACGTAAACTAGAGCGACACCGGATCAATCAGCGCTTCGGCCAGGCTTTCGAGGCTGATAAAGACATGCTGGCCGCCGGTCTTTTCCGCGAGCGGAACTAGCGTACACGCCTCGCGCGGCGAGTTGCAGAAGTGTACGACGTTGATCGTGATCCCCCGACGTTGGCAATACCTGGAAATCTTGCGGACCTGATTGGGATGAAGGTCATCCTTCGCTTCGCCATCGGTGAGCAGAAAGATCACGTCGGGATTGAGCGCGATCGCGGCCTCGAGCGCGAGCAGGTGGTTGGTAAACCCACGGGCGCGCATATTCTCAATGAATGTGGTGGCCCGTTGTTTGTTCTCAGGCGTCGCGGCAAAGAGTTGTTGCTCGTAGTGAGAATCTCCAAAGACCATCGGGGCGTCGTTGTAGAAGACGATTTGAAACTGATTGGAATCCTGGAGCGATCCGAGGCTGCGGGCCATTTCCAACTTGGCGGAGCGCAAGGGTGTGATGGTGCTTAACACCTGTTGATGCGAATAGAGCGTGAACTTCGAGTTCATGCTTTCGGAGCGATCGAAGACGTATACGAATTTCCCCCCTTCTCCGGCGAGTCCGAACAGGCTCGTCACTCCGCTGCCTCCGCCACCTTTTCCCAGGGCACCGTCGCCGAAGCCGGGGATCAGCGAGGAACTTGGGCTCTCGCTGGAAATGAGATTCCGCCAATCGGCGTCGAGGCTCGTGAGCATTTCCACCGGGTTGAGCTGTGCGGCGACGTCGTCGATGGCTGAAGGGGCGGCGTTGGCCTCGAGCACGACGTCCAAATCGGCGAGCCCCTCAGCATCGGCCTCGGTGACGTTCAGACTCTCGGCCGGCAGAAAAAGGAGTTTGAGATTGTTGCCGGGAGTGATGCCGATGTGGATCATCCCCAGCACAATCACCACCACCATGTGGACGACCATCGACAAGAGCCAGGGAGGGAGCGCCTCGTACCGTTTCGGCGAGTGCGCAGCGGGGGCAATCTGAATGAGTGGTGCGCTCAGCGTATCCACGGCATCCTCTCGAAATACTGTTCCGGCTGTCATTATAACGGGGTGACCGCTAGCGGACACAAATTGGGTTGGAAAATCCCGGTAATGTCGCCATTTTGGCGCCCGCAGGCAGAGATATGCCGCGTCGGATGTCGCGCGGAGCGACAGGCCATAATTTCGTAGTAGATTTTCTATGGGGGAAATCGAACCTTGTCTGCGGAAGCTGCGTAGCGAAAGATGAGCCCCCCAACTCCAGGCGGATTTTGCGAGAAAAGCGGGTGAATATCATGGAGTACCGATGCTTGGCAACGCTCAGAATCCCCGATTCTCCCTGGACGACAAGCATCCCTTTACCGATACTAGGACAGTTGATACTCTTTGCGAATTATGCCGGTTGTTCGAATGAGCGGAAAATAGCGGTGACGAAGAAACGAATAACCCTGAGACGCATGCTGACATGCCTGCGGGTTGCACTCGGCAATCTTTGCTTCCTGGCAATTGTGTCGCTCTCAGCGGGACCGTTGCTTGCCTGCGAAAGTATCGAAACCACTTCCTCTCCGACGCAATCGAAGGAGAGTTCCAAAACTGAGTCCTTCGTTGGTGTTCAATACCGGCTTGTGCGAATTCGCATTCTCTGGACATCCGCGCATCGGTTGCCCGCCGATCAGGTTTCATCGCCGTCACGGCGGGCGGTCCATGCAGCGATTGTTGGCCATACGCTTTCGAACGAACTTCTTGCCCCGCTGCGTTGTTAACGTGTCTCGGCTGCGCATTTTTGAATCGGTCTCTGATCAGACGTTTCACTGCCGCAGCTTGCTTTCTGTCAGGCATTCGTTGACTTGCAACGGATTGCCTCTTTGGTCATCTCCCATTGTTGGCAGGTCGATAGATCGAACCCGCGCAATTCAAGTGACACCGGAGTTCTCGCCATGCAGAAGTTAGTCCACGGAATTCATCAGTTCCAACAAAACACATTTGCTAGCCAAAAGCGGCTCTTTGAGCGGCTGAGCAAGGGGCAGCAGCCGATCGCGCTGTTCATTACTTGTAGCGATTCGCGGATCAATCCGAATTTGCTCACCCAGACCGATCCCGGCGAGCTGTTCATCATGCGGAACGCGGGGAATATCGTGCCGCCCTATGGGGCCGTGCGGGGTGGCGAAGCCGCCACTATCGAATACGCCGTGAGCGTGCTCAATGTAAAGGACATTATTATCTGCGGCCATTCGTTCTGCGGAGCCATGGGTGGTATTTTGAATCCCGAGCTTATCGAGGGTTTGCCGGCGGTGAAAGATTGGTTGGACCACGCCGAGGCGACCGCGCGGATTATCAAGGAAAACTACTCGCACATCACCGACAGCGACGCGCGTCTCACCGCGGCGGTGGAAGAAAATATCCTGGTGCAGTTGGAAAACCTGCGGACGCACCCCTCTGTGGCGGCCGCCACGATGCGGGGCGAACTCAAGATTCATGGTTGGGTCTACAAGTTCCAGTCCGGCGAAGTGTTCGCCTACGATCCGACTCAGGGCCAGTTTTTGGCAATCGAAGAAGTATCTACCGATGCGGGCGACATGCACGTCCATTCACAGGCAATATAAGTTTACAACACCCATTTTTTATTTTTTGAGACGGAGCAATCCATGAAACCCCTTAAGAATCAGGCGACCAGCATCGCAGGACTATCGGCTCTCTCCGCGGAAGCAAAGCTTTGCTTTGGCGCCGCGGGGGGAAGCTTTGTGCTCGGGATGTTTGGCTATGCAATTAACGCGCTGACCACGATGGAAACCACGCTAAGTGCTTTCCTGGTGATCAGTGCGTTTTATTTTATGTTGGGCGTCATCGGCGTCGCGAAGGGGAGCCCTGAAGCAGCAATGCAGCCCGTCCCTGTTGACAACGACGACCAGCAGTTCAGTTTTGAACGTGAAGACACCCAGAAAAAACTAATCGAATCGGCTGCCTAGGATATTTTGAAACCTCGGCCTAGAAGAAAACCTTACCATGAATCCTGCCAATTCCTTATCATCGTGTGATCCATGTAATCCGAAGAAATCCACGTTCAAGAGCGACTTTCTTGCCTCGATCGTCGTGTTCTTGGTCGCGCTCCCCCTATGCATGGGGATCGCGATTGCCTCGGGTGCCCCCGTGGCGGCGGGCCTTATCACCGGCATCATTGGCGGTCTCGTGGTCGGCACGTTGGCAGGTTGTCCGCTGCAGGTGAGCGGGCCCGCGGCGGGACTCACCGTCATTGTCTACGATATCATCCAGAACCACGGTCTCGAGATGCTCGGACTGGCCGTGCTGCTAGCGGGAATTCTGCAGATCGGGGCAGGCGTTTTGAAGTTGGGACAATGGTTCCGCGCCGTGTCGCCCGCCGTGATCCAAGGAATGCTCGCAGGAATCGGGTTTCTGATCCTAGCCAGCCAATTCCACGTCATGATCGACGACAAACCGAGCGGCAGCGGTGCACAGAATCTGGCCACCATTCCCGCCGCGATATGGAAAGCCGCCAAGCTTCCCGAACCCTTGCCCCGCGAAGTCCGCGAGGTGCACACCGAAATGCTGCGTGATGTGGGCGAATTGCACCGGCAGCAGATCAATATTCAGGAGCGGCTTGCCGAATATGTGCCACACGATGACGACGAAGCTCCTTTAAAGTTGACGGAGGATGCTTCCGCCGAAGTGGAATCACTCGTGCCGCAGGAAAAGCAACTCGTCGATCAATTTGCCCAGCTCGAGGCAAATTTAGTTGAGTTCGAACGCCAGGCGCCCGACAGCGATCGCGCTCAGAACATCATCATTGCTGCCGAAGAGGCGCTCGAGAAAGGCCGTACCGCACTGGGAGCACTTCAAGGTGAAGATCTCAGAGCGGCCATTGGAACTCAGGCCGAGTTTATTGTGTCGCTGGAAACCTTGTTGGACAATCTCAAGAATCACAATTACGCCGCCCTGATTGGTTTATTCACGATTGCGGCAATATTGCTCTGGCAGGGCTTGGCACCCAAGTCGCTTAAAGTCTTGCCCGCACCGCTTGTGGCGGTGCTTGCGGCCACGCTCCTTGCCGCGTTCCTGATCGTGCCCGTGATCTACGTAGAAGTTCCGGACAACCTGTTAAGCGATATCCGCTTGCCCTCCTGGGAACTATTGAGCAACGCCCCCTGGGTCGCCCTGTTACAGATGGCAATTTTGCTGGCCGCGGTGGCCAGTGCCGAAACTCTGCTTTGCTGCACGGCCGTGGACCAAATGAAGCCCGACTGTCGAACCGCCTACGACCGCGAGCTCTTGGCGCAAGGGGTGGGCAACACCTTGTGCGGATTGCTGGGGGCTTTGCCGATGACGGGTGTGATTGTTCGCAGTTCCGCAAACATTCAAGCCGGCGCGCAAACTCGCATGTCGGCGATCATGCATGGGGCGTGGCTGTTGTTATTTGTATGCGTACTCGGATTTTTGCTGCGGCTGATCCCCACGTCCAGTTTGGCCGCGATGCTGGTCTATACCGGATACAAGTTGGTGAACGTCAAGGCGAT
>JBGTEU010000410.1:0-7593 GCA_041747595.1 Bythopirellula sp. | reverse complement strand
GACCTCTGCGCTATCGGTGCGCGCCGATTGTTTTCCCAGTCCTCTGACCTCCGACCTCTGACCCCTACCCCAAATAACTTGTCCGCTTCGGTGGAAACTTGTCCCCTTGGGAAAAACAAGGGGTTTTTGGCGAGAGACCTGTCCGCTTCGCAAAAACACGAGGTTTTTCACGGCGAGACACGGGATGATCAAATTCGCGGGATGCGAGTGAGCGAAAAATCGCGCGGCCAAATTGACCAAATTGGCCAACATGGCCAAGTTGGACGTGCCGGAGTGAAATCGCGTCCGCTTGCTCCGCTGGCGCTCCGCCGCACGGCTAACAAAATCCGCAATCCTCAATCCGAACTCCGCAATCGGATCACCAGTTGAGCACCTCAAGAATCTCGCTCAGGCTGGTGGCTCCCGCGAGGAGTTTGTCGACGGCGTCGTCTTTGAGACGGGGGATTTTGTGTTCGCGCATGTAGTCGTTGACTTCCACTTCGTCACATTTGGCGATGATCCGCCGGGTGAGCTCTTCGTCGATGGCGAGCATTTCGAAGATGCCGACTCGGCCACGGTAGCCCCGCTCGCCGCAGCGTGCGCATTTGCCCGGTTCGTAAATGATGCTTCCTTCGAGTTGGAGGTTGCCCATCATCGCGGCCTCGACGGCCGTCACGTTCCGCGGTTTGCGGCAGTGGGAACAAAGCCGTTTGGTGAGCCGTTGCGCCACACAAAGCCGCAGCGTTGCGGCGACTTGGAAGGGTTGCACCCCCATGTCGACAAGACGTGTGATGACCCCCGCGGCAGAGCTGGTATGCAACGAGCTGAACACCAAGTGGCCGGTGAGCGCCGCTTTGATGGCGATGTCGGCGGATTCAAAATCGCGAATTTCGCCGATCATGATCACATCGGGGTCGCTCCGCAAAATGTTCCGCAGCACGGTGGTGAACTGCACTTTGTCGGCGTCGTCGACTTCCGACTGGGCCACCCCCACGATGTCGAATTCCACGGGGTCTTCCACGGTGATGATCCGGCCGGGGTGGTTGGCCAGCCGGTAGCGCAGTGCCCCGTAGAGCGTCGTCGACTTGCCGCTTCCCGTGGGACCGGTCATCAAAATCATGCCCTGCTTCTGGCTGGCATATTTGACGAAGGTGTCAAAGGCCTTTTTCGACATGCCGAGTCGATTGAGCGTGAGCTCCTCGGTCTCGAGCGCCAAGAGCCGAAGCGTCATCCGTTCGCCGTGCGTCGTGGGGAGACACGCCGCGCGAATGCTCACCTTGCGATTTTCTTCTTCGAGCACGTGAACGAATTGGCCATCCTGGGGAAGTCGTCGTTCGGCGATGTCCATATTGGAAAGGACTTTGAAACGGCTGACGAAGGGGTTGTGCAGGTTTTTGGGGAGCTTGCGGATCGTCTCCAGATCGCCGTCCACGCGGATTTGCACGAGGGTGACATTCTTTTCCGGATCGACGTGTACGTCGGAAGCTCCGCGCTGGATGGCGATTTTCAGAATATCATCGCAAAGGCCGACGATGTCGGGAGGCTCGCCCGCGGCGGCTTCCTCTTTCCCCTTTCGGGTGAGACCCCGAACGAAACCGCCGAGCTTGTTCGTGTTTGCAGCGTCGGGTTTCCTTTCTGCTTCTTGAACGACAGTCGTCATTTCTAGGCCAGGGACGTAGGCGGCGATGACCCACTCGGTGGAGTCGACATTTCTCACCCGATGGGTCGGCATGAGATTGCCCGCGGCCGCCCATTTCTGCAGCTTCTCCAACGAGTAGGGGCCGTAGGTATTGCCGTCGCCGATTTCAAAATACCACTGATCGTTCATGCGAGCCGACTTGCCTTGAAGGAGAAAGCGGAATCCTGGTCGCGAGTTTGTATTCTATTTCATCGCTACGCCCCCCGGTAGCGTGGCGGGTGAAGAGAATAACCAACCCGCAAACCTGACGTGGTATTGATTCTGAGGATTGCAGGGGCAAGTTGGCTGGGTCGCTGTGTTTCAAGGTGCTTTTTGTTGGAAATGGCCGGCTGCCCCAAGGAAAATGGAGGCAGCTTCCGCTTCTTTCCCCCTCTTCTCACGCAGGTTTCCGAGGCCATGGGCGCTCTCCTCAAGTACTCACGCTTCTCGTTGTGTCTGTTGCTCGGCATGCTCGGTGCGACAGTACAGGCCCAAAGCGTCGTAACGGTTGTCACCGGCGATGGGCGAACATTGACGGGCGAGGTCGATGATCGCAGCGATCAACAAACCCTGTGGATCCGCCGCAGCGAACACAACATCGTTTTGACCACGGCGGTGGCTTGGTCGGAGATCACCTCCGCCGCGCTGAACGATCAGAACATCGAAGTTTCGGACCTGTCGAATAAGTCGCAGAAAATCGCCACCAGCGGGCCGGCGACGTTTCTCACGGAATATGAGCAAGTCGACCGAAGCAGGAACCATGCAGTCAGCTACAACATTGCCCAGCGCGCAGAAATTATGAGCGTTGAGATCGACGCCGGTTTGGTGAATCTCGATCGCACGGTCGAGCCCGATGGCCTGGCTCTCGTGCTGTCGGCGATTGATTCCCACGGCAATTACGTGCCGGTGCGTGGAACTTTGAATGCACGGTTGATTGTCCAACGGATCGACCAACACACCGGCGTGGTAAGTTTCGAGGAGTTTCAACGCTGGTCGAGCGCGGTTTCGCCCGCGGATTTTTATGAGGGAATTGCTGAACTGCCGTTGCGATTTCGCCGTGCTTCCCCCGAATTCGATTGGGAGCTTTGCACGGCTGCACTCTTGCACGTGCGGTTGGGAGTGTTCGGCGAGGGGAATTTCGAGGCGAGCGTCCCGGTGGCGATTCACCAATTCAATCCCTTGCGCGACGAGATGCGGAATCAGCAGGGTTCGCGGTTCTTTCGCGATGAATTGACTCACAATACCCGGCACGACGGGCCGCGCAGCTTGCATCGCGGTTATTCCGCGCGGTAGCGCACGGTTGCTACAAAGTCTCGCATCCCGACATTTGGCAGAAGTCGTGCTCGTGGAACACCAAGCAGCCACCACCCGCGGCAGCTGCCGAATCTACGGCGGATTCCACGTTACGCATGGCCGTGCCAGCCGACTCGTTTCGGCCCATTTCGGTAACGCCGATGCTGACCGCATATGAGAGCCCGGGGTACTGCACGTCGCGGTAATTCGTCGCCCGCGTGCAAATTCGTTTCAAAGGAAAGGCGGCACCCTGCAAGGTAGTCGAGGGCATGAGAATCGCGAAACTGTTGTGTCCATAGCGAACAACCAAGTCGGTTTCACGCAACTCCGATCCAATCATGCGGGCGATTGTCGCCATCAGGCTTTTCTGCGTGCGTGCTTGATTATCGGAAGTACTATATTGATCGACTCGAACGACAGCCAATACGACGTCGACCCCGTAGCGACTGCGTTCTGCGGCGCGGCGACGAAGTTCCCCGAGGAGGACGCGTTGCGTGGGTAGACCGGTGGTCTCGTCGCTGTAATTGTCATCTGTATTGGTAATGCTTTCATCAAGCAGAACGTCGTTCGGTTCTGTTCTCATGCCGATGCCATGCTGCAGACAGGTGACGCCGTCGTGGTAGTGTACGCAGTTCCTGCCCGCTTCCTTGGAGGAATAAAGTGCCGCATCGGCACGCTTTGTCAACGACGAGGCGTCCTCACTGGGAAGGATCTGAGCAAACCCGATGCTGATCGTAAGCCGCAAAGTGAGGCTGTCGTAAGAAAACCGTTGGTACTCAACCAAGCGGCGCATGCGTTCGGCGACGTCCTTGGCTTCTTCAAAATTGATACCCGGCAGAATGACGGCAAATTCTTCGCCCCCATAGCGGGCCACCAAGTCCGCCTTGCGAATCGTGGTCTGGAGCGTTTGTGCCACTCCTTGCAGCACGGCATCGCCCGCGGAGTGACCGTAACGATCATTGAATCTCTTGAAGTGGTCGATGTCGATGAGCACCAGGATCAGGGGCGTCCCGTCACGTTCCCATTGGGTGATCCGACGGGCGAGCTCAAACTCATAGGCACGGCGGTTGGCGATGCCAGTCAATGAATCAGTCAACACGTCTTTCTTGTGAGTCAGGCGGAGCGATTCAAGCGCTTCACGCCAACCGTCGCTGAGGCGACCCACCATCACGGAAATCAACACGAGCGTCGTCGCCCAAATGATAAACACTACCAACGTGTGGGGCGGAATTTCCTCAACGGATTGACTCCCGATTTTCGGCAGGAAGATGGTGCATGCGGACAGAATGCAGAAAAACGCCATGAGGCGGGCACGATAACGGCCAAGACAAAATCCCGTCAAAACCACGGGGACGTAAAATAAATGGAAGAGCAGGGTGTCTTCCACGGCGTAAGACCACATCAATAGCGTGACGCCAAAGACTGCCAGGACCAAGAAGTTCTCCAGCAAGATACTTCGCCGTGGATTACAACTGGACGAGTGGTGAAACAGTGGAAGCATTCCCGACGATCCCGCAGATCATGTGTTCTGCAAACTGTCAGCTTGAACGTGGAGCGATCCGTATCGGTTCCGATTGAAACCCGAGTTGCATTCTCATTACAAGCGTAGTTCGCGGCGGAAGTCGGGGAGTAAATTATTGTAATTGCAAATATTCTCACATTTTTGCGGGCTTGGCGTCGTCGCCGTCAGAATCGATTTAACTGATAGGATTGCCCCGCGAAACCAGTCCAAGATTTCGTTACGCACGCCCAAAAGTCTGATACCGACCTTAAATGAAATCAGCGCGTTGATATCATTCCCTTTTTCGCTTGCGCTACGGTGCCATGTCGATAAAATCGGCTTGGTACATGGGCATATAGCGGTAGTACACTTCGAGCGTGAGGATCGCCAGCGTCGTCGTATAGAGCCGACCACCGCGGTCGCTCCACGCTTCGTCGAAGTACCAACTGCCGTCTTCGTGCCCCTTTCGGGCCTGAGAACTCACGAGGTAATTTCTCATCCGCGGATTCCAGCGTTTCCAACCGTTGCCACCCATGTGGTGCAAAACCTGGCTCGTGTAATAGTTGAAATACATGTTGCTCTCATTCGGTTTCAACTTGGCGAGTTCCACGGCACCCCGCATCAACGGCGGATGATTTCGCGGCCAACCGAGCATCAACCGGCCGTAAAGTCCCACCGAAGTCATCGAAGGCCGCTTGCTGGAGGGCTGCTGATAGCCGTAGGCGGCTCCCTTATCATCCTGCACGCTGTCGATAAATTCTGAGGCGCGATACCACACGTGGCGGGGAATATCGAGCCGGCCCAGGACGCCGCTCTTGAGAGCCATGAGTTGCCAACCGGTGACCGAAAGATCGCCTGGGTCTTTCGGTTCGTACCGCCAACCACCGGCTTCATTCTGTGCGTAAACAATAAAGTTGAGGGCCGCTTGGGCAGGTCCCTCAAGGCTCGAATCACGAGTCATTGCATAGGCTTCACAAAGGGCGAGAGAAGCGATCGCATGGGAATACATGTCGCCGCTCTTGCGGACCAGTAAAATATTGTCGATCGGATTAGAGGTCACCGACACGTCTCGTAAATCCCCGCCGTCGGTCGTGAGCACCATCCGATTGATGAGGTAATAGAGTGCCTTGGAAACGACATCCTGATAAGGCCCTTCGCGCTGGGTGTAGCCGGCACCCAGGAAACACAGCAGCGACAAACCCGTCGACGCCGTGCTCGATTCCATTACTCCGGGATTGCGACATTGATCGGCACATTGGGGGCAATGATCGGCATCAAAGAAGAAGCTCCAACTCCCGTCCTCGGCTTGATGAGCGGCAAGCCATTTCAAACCGGCTTCCACGGCGGCTTCACTCGCCTCGGAGCCGCCCCCTTGGAGGGCCATGCCACGACGATTTTCCAAACTCCGGCCTTCGAGGCCACCACCCGGCGTCGCCAAAGGCATGCCGATCTCCTCAAACGAAGTGGCAAGGTCGTCGACCGATGCCATGGCCGAGTGAGCTAACATCGGCGGTGCCACTTGGGTGACTTCGCTCCCCACGGTCAGGTCGGGGATTCCCATCGGTGTGGGGGCGTCGCTTACCGCTGAAGGGTCGTCCCCCATGGATTCCAGGGTGCTCAACTCGACATCCAGTTCGTCGGTGACGTCGGCTGGGGTAATCGATCCTTCGAAACTCCAATTGGGACCGATCCCCGGCTGCACGATGGTAACGAGAGAGAGCAGCAGCACAATGGCCAAATGAGTGAGGCCGCTAGCAATCCAGGAACTCGATTCCGCATCGAAGAGCCAACCTGTCAGCCAAGCGAGCCAGGGATGCCTAGTGTCGGGCTTCTGCGTAGCTGCAGCGCGCGGCACGGCTTCGGAGCCTGCCAAGCCGGCGGCGAGCGTTGGATTGTCTGCGTGCAGGGGATTCATGACGAACGCCTCAGGGAGCGGCCTGGTCATCATGGAGGGCCCGCTCGGCCGAGCCGAGCCACCGGATTCTGTTCCACGAGTAACATAAGAATAGGGGTCGACGGCCAGCCGCCAAAGGCCCAATTCTCGGGGGAAAATCGGCTCCCCCGACCAATGTTACCCAAATTCAAGTATAGACGTTCCGTTGAGAATTCGGCCCCCGATATTTCACCACTGGATGAAAGGGGGCAAAAATCTTAGAATCTGGAGTTTCGGATCGGCGCGACACCGTTGGCCTACTGGTAGGCACTGCCACCGAAGTTGGTTTTACTGATCGCATTATCGAGTAATTACGATGGCAAAGAAATCTGGCAAGCGCAAGAAAAAAGTGGAAACCGTCTTCCTGGTTTGCGAAGAAACGGGCGATTACAACTACACGATCCGCCGCAAATTGGGCGGTGAGAAGTTGAAGCTTAAGAAGTACTCGCCTCGCCTGCGCCGACATACCGTGCATAATGAGAAGAAGAAGTAGCGAGCCCTAAGGGGTCCTCCACGGCCGGTAAACTCCGACGACCCGGTTCGCCGGGCCTTGTAACTTCATTCCCTCTTCCGCAGGTTCACGGACGACATGGCCAAGCGCTGGCGCATAGCTACTTATGATGCCCAAGATGTCGCGACTCTGCAAAGAGCAGCGGGCATCCCGTCCGTTGTCGCCCAATTGCTCCTCTCGCGCGGGATCACCGACCCACTGCTCGCAAAGCAATTTGTCGATCCGAAGCTCACCGGCTTGCGCGATCCCGCGGAATTGCCGGGTGCGGCCCAGGCCGCCGAGATTATCTATGCGGCCATCCAAGCCAACGAGCGGATCACCATCTACGGCGACTACGATGCCGACGGTATGACGGCGACGGCGATTTTGTATCGCTGCTTAAAGCTGCTGCACGCGCAGGTGGATTTTTATATTCCCCACCGCACCGACGAGGGCTACAGCCTTAATGCCGACGCGATTGAAAAAATCGCCGCACAGGGGACGCAACTCGTTATTACTGTCGACTGCGGCGTGGCGAGCGTGGCCGAGGCACAGCGGGCCCGCGAACTGGGGCTGACGCTCATTATCACCGATCACCACCAATTGGCCGACGAGTTGCCCTCGGCGGCGGCGATTGTGCATCCCGGTTTGCCGCACGATCCCTATCCCTTCCCCGGCCTTTGCGGCGCGGCGGTGACAGGCTTCCTGCTGTCGATGCT
>JBGTEU010000409.1:0-6644 GCA_041747595.1 Bythopirellula sp. | reverse complement strand
GGATTCGAAATTGTTGGTAAAACGCCTCTGGGTCGTGCCACGGCACAGGTGCTCAATTTCAATTCGCCGCGCCGCATCCTTTTACGCCAACTCTTGGAAAATAAATAGTTGCCGCGCAATACAACAGGCCGGTGAGAAGTTCTTCTCACCGGCCTGAATATTTGATTGACGGACTTGAAGTCGCGGCTTACTTCTTTTTCTTGGGGGCTTCCTTGGCCGGGGCTGCTGCTTTGCCTGCAGCGGCTCCCTTGGCGGCCTTGCCCTTGGCGGGAGTCTCTTCTTCTTTCTTTTCCTTCTTTTTCTTCTTCATCTGCAGCTTGCGGACCCGAACCTTCGCCAGGCCAAGCGGGGAATCCCCTTCGGACCAGCGGTCCATCTCCTTCAGCCTTTCCAAACGCTCGATCCGCGTGAGCACGCTGCGGTTGGAAGTCGCTCCGCGGCGAATTTTCAAACTCTTATCGATGGTCATGCTGCATTCCTACCTACTACGCTTTCAAACACCACGCCCACCGGGCGCGGCAAATCAATTTTGTCGAATCGACCAGTATAGGGTCCCCAGGGGGCATTGGGCAAGGTGGCCCCTCGCCCGAAACTGCAAGCGGCCCGCTTGCGGTTTTGCGGGCCAATTTTGCCTATTTCCGCTTCTGGTTCGACGGGTGGTCCGCCCGCTCGTGGGCCACGTGGGCAATTGCAGAGAGGAACTGCTTCATCGATGCGGTGCGGGTATCGGGATTCGGATCGAGGCAATGATGAATCGCCTTGGCAATCTCCGGATGAATGCCGGGGATGTGCTTGTCGAGCGGCGTGGGTTGCGTTTGGCCGTTGCTCATCGCCGCCAGGCCGTCGCCGGTGCCCCGTTGCCAAGGCAGGTCGAACGCAAACATTTCGTACATCGACACCCCGAAGGCGAAAACATCGAGCCGCTGATCGGTCGGCTTGCGGCGCACGACTTCGGGGGCCATGTAATTGGGGGTCCCCGTGCGGATCCCTGGCTGCATGAATTCCTTGCGGGCCGGCACGCTCAGACCAAAGTCGATCAACTTGAGCGAAGTGGCATCGGGCGAGCAGACAAAATTCCGCGGGCAGATATCGCGATGGATGTAGCCCGCTTCATGCACCACCTGCAAAGCCTCGGCTGCTTGCCGCATGAGCGTTACGCGATTGCCGTCGAGCAGTTTGCTCTTGGCGATGATCAGTGAGTTGAGCCCCGGCCCGTCGAGAAATTCCATCACCAGGAACTGCTGCCCCTTGGTGCTAACGCCGTAACCCAGCGTCCGCACGATTCGCGGATGCTCGAACGAAGTGGCGATTTCCCCTTCCGAGGGTTTGTCGAGTCCGCGAAAGCGCATCTCGAGTTGCTCGGTCTTGTCCTTGTCGAGAATCTTGAGGCCGACGATTTGATCCGACTCACGGTCGCGAGCCTTGTGGAAGTCGGACATCGTGCCCGAGACCGCTTTCTGCAAGATCTCGTAGCGCTTGGCGATGTCGACCTTGCCGCCGTCCAGAATCGATTTGAAGAATGTTCCGATGCCCATAGTTTTATCCGGCCGAGAAGTGCGAATATGGCCTGCCCCTATTGTATCCAATCTACGATTTGGCGTTGGCGGCGACAAGAAACGGCTTATTTTAGCCCCGCCGACGCGCGGCGGGTTTGTCTGGCGTCTACGAAGAGCGGAGCAAGCTTCGCGGCGCAGTATTTTTTGAGCGCGGAGCAAGCTGCTCGGCTAAATAATCGGAATTCCAACAAACTCTGGCATTTTCTTGTGTTTTGAGTGATAATTTACTGGCTAGGCCGCCAAGGCAGTCGTGCAAATCTTTGAGACGACGCGGCACCGTACGTCGGAACACACTTTTCGAGGAGAGTCTCATTATGAAATCACCATCTCGCCGCGGTTTCACGTTGGTGGAACTGCTGATCGTGATCGCCATCATCGGCACGCTGGTGGGGCTCTTGCTCCCCGCGGTAAACGCCGCGCGGGAACGCGCGCGGCAGGGAACTTGCTTGAATAATCTCAGCGAACTTGGCAAGGCGATGGTGAGTTACACCACGCAAAAAAATGGAGAGTTCCCCGGCTTGATACAGGTGCAGAAACGAGATCCTGGACTTCCTCCGAATCAATATAACGGCACACCCGACATTGCTATTTCCTGGGCGGCGAAACTTTTGCCACAACTCGATCAGCAAGGTCTTTGGGATCAAATGTTGACAACCGATATAGTCAATTTTTCCAATCCTCCCAGGATGGAAATCTTTATTTGCCCCAGTGATGCAGGAACAAACCAAGAGCTTGCGCAACTGACCTACGTCGGCAACTCGGGGTACTTTGATTTTAATCCGAATGCGGTTCTGACCGGTAGCCAAGTAAGTGATATAAAGGAAAACGGTTTGCTCCATGACCTACGTCCAGGACGCAATGGCCCCCTTGTGCGCCAAATCAAAGACGGCTCGGCAACAACGTTGTTACTTTCGGAAAATATCCACAAAGACGAAGATGCTTTCGGACTTACTAACTCTAAGAACACTTGGCTAGGTCCGATTTTTCCTCCTGATGGATCAAACAAGAATTACGAGCAAACTTTCGGAATGGTTTGGACCTACTACCCGACGCGGCCGGAAGACCCGTCGAAACATCAAAACGAAAGCCTGGAGGAGGGCATGCAGGAACGCTTCAATAGAGACTCATTGAGCCCAACCTCTTATGGCGCTGAAGGCCGGTTTTACGCACGCCCCGCCAGCGCTCATCCAGAATTATTTAACGTATTATTTGCTGGGAGCAATGCCAGAGCCGTTCGCGCGGATATCGAGTATCGCGTTTATCAACAACTGATGACACCGAACGGCGCGAAGGCCGAGGCTCTGGATAGTCCAAACGATGTAACTTTTTTCATGAATCCGCCACTAAAAGAATCAGATTATTAACCCGCGACGGAAGTTCACTGATAACGACAAAGCCCGGGGATTGCACTCCTCGGGGTCTTTTTGCGCGCTAACCTTCACTTGGTCTCTTCGTAAACCGCTTGCGACACGTCGGTCACCGGTTGCGTGCGGAACGGTTGGCCCGTTTCGTAGAGTTTTACGCGGGCCACGTACTCGGCTCGAATCACCGAAGGGGCGAGCTCAATCGCTTCTTCGAGCGTGCTGATCGCTTCGTCGAATTGCCCCGCGCTCGCCAAGGCCGCGGCCAGGGTGTCGAGCGCCACGTGCCGCTCGCCGTATTCCGATTCGAGGGCCTGTTTGGCGCCAAGGACCGCATTCTCGGGGTCGCGGAATTGCTCGTCGGGGCAGGTGGCCAGCAGCCACGCACCGTTGCGATAGGCGTGGCCGAAGCTCGGTCTTACTTCGATGGCCAAGGCATAGCTGGCAAGCGCATCAGCGTACTGCCCCATGTCGGCCAGCAAATCGCCCCGACTGCAGAGCGTGCCGGGATTGGTCGGTTCGAGTTCCGCCGCGGCGGTGAAGTGCTCGAGTGATTCGTCCCAACGTCCACTCATGTGGCAGGCTCGCGCGAGACCCAGGCGGGCCGATGCGAGCTTGTCGTCGAGTTGGCAAGCTTGCCTGTAATCGTTTTCGGCGCTGGCCAAGTCGCCGGCTTGCACGAACAGGGTTGCCCGATTGGTGTAAGCCTTGGCGAATAGGGGATTCATTTCGATGACGCGATTAAAATCGTCAAATGCTTCGGCGAATTGTCCGGCCTCGGCGTTGGACACGCCCCGATTGTGCAGGGCCCGCCAATTGTTGGGGTCGAAATGCAGAGCTTCTTCGAAATCGGCGTCGGCAAGTTCCGACTTGCCGGCGTCGGCAAAAAATTGTCCGCGGCGATTGAGTGACCAGGAAATCAGTTGCGTGGCGAACTTTTTGTTATCACCCTTCACGCCCTGCCGTAGGGCGGCCACGCATTTGTCGATCACCTCGCTGAGATCGGATTCGGTCGTGGCCGTGGCGGAAGCGTCATGCGCTTCGACCAACAGCTGATCGGCGTTGCTCAGCCGTGCCGGCTCGACAACGGATCGCACAATGCTCCGAGGGGTCGCGGTTTGTCGCGTGTTTGGCCGAGAATCGACTTTCACGTCACCCCGCGCGGACTGGTTTTGCGAGCGGAGCGAGAACTGGTTGGACGATGCCGGGGTTCTCGCGGGATTTTTCGTCGCCGGGGGAGCTTCGTTGACAACGACGAACGAGCCGCTGCCAGCAGTTTGCGTGGCGCAAGCGCTTTCATCGTCGACGAACACCATCGAACCGCTTTCCGCGGCGGTGGCGAGCGTTGCCGACGAACACAACACGAGGCCGTAAACCATGCGGCCTAAGCGACGAGTCAAAGAGACTTCCATGTTTCTATATCCGCAAGTGGGGGACATGCAGAGCCAATAGCGCAACCGCGGGAGAAGTTTCCCGCCTCGGTCGTTGTATCGGACGCGCCGTCAAAGTCGCTCTAGTCCAACCAACCAAAAGATTCGGAAAAGCTTTGCCAATTACCCCAAGCTCGCGGTGCTAGCAGTGCCGGCACAGAAATTGTCATTCTGATGGGAGTTCCGCGACCAGAAGAATCTTGGTTCCACCATCGCACGTCTTCAAATGCGTGAAGGTATTGCAGGCCAGATCCCTCAGTCGCCAAGCTCCCTCGGGATGACACCTATCTCCCCGCGCTCACGCGCTCGGTTTGGTCATCGACATCGGATCGAGCGCTTTGTCGAGTTCGGCCGCTGGGAGAATTTTGCGATCCAAGCACAATTGCCGAATCGTCGTGTTGAGCTTGAACGCATCCTTGGCGAGCGTCGCGGCTTGTTCGTAACCCACGAGCGGTGCGAGCGATGTGAACATCATCAGCGACTGGTCGATCAGTTCCTTGCAGCGTTCCTCGTTGACTTCGAGATCGGTGAGCAACTTGTCGACAAACACGTTCGACGAGTTCGCCAGCAGTTTCACCGATTCGAGAAACGCGTCGATCATCACCGGCATGGCGACGTTGAGCTCAAACAGCGATCCGATACCGCCCAGGCCGGCGGTGGTCACGGTGGCGTCGTTGCCGATCACCCGGCAAGCGACTTGCATCACCGATTCGCAGATGACGGGATTCACTTTGCCCGGCATGATCGACGAACCGGGCTGCGTGGCGGGGAGCGACAACTCAAAGATGCTGCACCGCGGGCCCGAACCCAACAGCCGGATATCGTTGGCGATTTTGGTGAGCGCCACGGCGATGGTCTTAAGCTCACCGTGCGCCTCGACGAACGAATCCTTGGCCGCCTGGGCTTCGGGATGATTTTGCGATTCTTGAAATTCTTGACCAAGCCGCTTGCTGAGGACGGCACAAACCTCGGCCGCGAATTGCGGGTGGGTGTTGATCCCCGTGCCGACGGCCGTGCCGCCGATCGGCATGTTTTCTAAGAGCCGCGCAAGCGCACGGCCTGCGCGGATCTCGCTGTAGCGGGCCTGGGCCGCGTACCCGCCGAAGACTTGCCCCACGCGAATCGGGGTGGCGTCCATCAAGTGGGTGCGGCCGATCTTAACGATGGGGTCCCACAGTTTCGCTTTTTCTTCGAGCGCTTCGGCGAGCCGTCCCAGCGCGGGGATCAATTGCTGCGTGAGCGCGGCGACCCCCGCGATGTGCATCGCCGCGGGAAACGTGTCGTTCGAGGATTGCCCCATGTTGACGTGGTCGTTGGGATGGACCGATCCCTCGGTTCCCTTGGCACCAATGCCGAAGCCGAGTTTTTCGTTGGCGACGTTGGCGATCACCTCGTTGGCATTCATGTTGGTCGAAGTGCCCGAACCGGTCTGATAAATATCGACCGGGAAGTGCGAATCGTACTTCCCCTCGGCCACGTCATTCGACGCGGCGACGATGGCCTCGGCCCGCTTGGCGTCGAGTTTCTGCAGCTTCAAGTTAGCGACGGCGCAGGCGGCCTTCAATTGCCCGAAGGCGTGGATCATAGCGGCCGGCACGGGTTCGTGGGCGATGGGGAAATTATCGACGGCACGGGCGGTGGAAGCGCCATATAGGGCGTCGACGGGAACTTGCATCTCGCCCATCGTGTCGCGTTCAGTGCGGTATTGGGTCATGGGTGTCTTTCACTAATTGAGCCATGAAAATGCCCACGAACGAAGCGTTCGTGTGACAAATGGAAGTGCGGCTTAACAGCGGTTTAGGCTACCGCCGATGGCCGCGAGCGACAAGCGGCCGCTGTCATGCCGCTAAGCCGCAAGCGGCCGCTTGCGGCTTAGCGACGGACGAAATCAATGTTTCGCGGCCCGAAGCAAATGCACGTCCATTTGCGGGAAGGGAATGCCGATGCCGGCTTGATCGAGTTCAATTTTTACGGCACGGATGAGGGCCTGTTTGGCCAACGCAAATTCCTTCTGGGGAACCCAGGCTCGTGCGGTCCAGTTGACCGCCGAATCTCCCAGCCCCACCAGTACGACGTCGGCGGCCGGTTCACGTACCGCTTGGGGAACCATCGTGAGCGCCCGCTCCAGGGCACGGCGCGTGGCGTCGATATCGGCATCGTAAGTGACCCCCACGGGAACTTCGACCCGGCGAACGCGATTGTAAGTGATGTTCTCGATGACGGCGTTAAACACCGAACTGTTCGGAATGATGACGCGTCGTCCGTCGAGGGTGTCCATATCCGTAGTGAAGAGCGCG
>JBGTEU010000408.1:0-5089 GCA_041747595.1 Bythopirellula sp. | reverse complement strand
GATCGGGTATCAGGCGCTTGAAGGGGCCATTTTTTACGGAAAATCGCAGCGCAATATCGAGGAACTGAGGCGGCAACTTATTCATTCCTTGCCAGCGATGCTGACGGAAACCGCAAATCTGGACGAAACTCTCGTCGAACTCGCAGGACTCTATCAAATTGCAGCAGCTATTCCAACCTTGCGCCAGATAGTTACTGCCAAAGCAATTCGTACCGAGATTCGCGTTGCTGCCTTTCAAAGTCTAGTGCGGATGAATCTGCCTGACTTAAAGGAATTGATCGAATACATATTGGCTCACGATTCATCCTATCAGGTGCGCGTGGCGGCACTCTCTGAGCTCATCTCCACGGAAAAAGATGATGATGCGGTGGCACCCTTGCTGATTCAAGCGATGAATCGTGGAGATTGGCGTGAGCAGCAATTGATTATTGCGATTCTAGCGAACTGGAGATCGTCGACTGCTGTCGATCTCATTCAAGATTGGCTCACAAAAATGTCACTGGGCCAAACCCCTCCCGAAATCGAACTTGAGTTGCTTGAAGCTGCAGCCAAGTGTGATATTTCTGTACCAAACGCTTCACATGCGAATGTCGGCTCATCAAGCAGTGTGGAAAACTTCAGTCAGTGCCTGCACGGGGGCAATTCATTTCGAGGAAGAGCGATATTCTTTGAGCGCAACGATGTTGCCTGCGCGAAATGTCACAATATAGGAGGAGCGGAGAATTCAGTCGGTCCAAATCTTGGAGAGATTGGTAGGCTTAAATCCCGAGAATACTTGCTTGAGTCCATCGTTGATCCCAATAAAAGTATCGCCGAAGGATTCAATACTGTTGTTATCGTGACCGATGAGGGTCTGGCCCATACGGGAATGGTATCTCATGAAGATGAGAATAGCATCACCCTCAAGAGTGCGGACGGCACCAACGTAAGGATCGCAAAGGAACAAATCATCGATCGCACGACGGGTATGTCGGCAATGCCTGCTGATTTTCCCCGAGTCTTGTCACACCGGGACCTACGAGACTTAGTGCAATTTTTATCGGACCAAAAGAGCGAGCCTAGGCAACCGGACAAGCCTGTTCACTAACGCAAGTGTGCCCTTCAAACTAAATTTGGTGCCTTATATGATTCGCTTGTCAGGAGCTAAATCATTTTCGCTACGGGTTAGCAGCGTTGCTGCCTACTTGTTCGTTACTTTGATCAGTCCTATGTTCGGCGAGGGAGTTGCTGTTAGTCCCCCGATGGGATGGAATAGCTTCGATGCCTATGATTGTCGCATTAACGAGGAGCAATTCCGACAAGCTGTCGATTTTATGGCTGAGCGGCTCAAGCCGTATGGCTGGGAATATTGTGTCATAGATTATTGTTGGTTCAATCCTGCGCCAGGAAGTTGGAATAATCCTGCTCGAAGATTTGGGCACCCTGACTTGAAAACTGATGCCGATGGGAGACCGATCGAACGACTAGCCATGGATTCTTGGGGGAGGCTCCTTCCTTCGCCAGAGCGATTTCCGAGTGCTTCCCAAGGGAGAGGCTTTAAGCCGTTGGCGGACTATGTTCACTCGCGAGGCCTAAAGTTTGGCATACACATCATGCGTGGTATCCCCCGCCAGGCGTATTTTGATGACACGCCGATAAAGAAATCAAGCGCATCGGCCAAAGACATCGCCGAGAACTGGGACCGATGCGACTGGTGCAACAACATGTTCGGCGTCGATGCTACGAAACCTGGGGCGCAGGAGTACTATGATTCGTTGTTCGCTCTCTATGCTAAATGGGGAGTCGATTTTGTCAAAGCCGACGATACGATGGTCCCGCCCTATCACCGGGCCGAGATAGAAATGATGCGCAAGGCAATTGACAAATGCGGCCGTCCGATTGTGCTCAGTCTCTCCTGTGGCGAGGCGCCTCTCTCTCAGGCCAAGCATTTGGTTGGGAATGCGAATATGTGGCGCGTCTCGGCTGATTTCTGGGACGAATGGAGCCAACTTGAACATGCCTTTGAGTTGCTAAACTCATGGTCAAGCCACATCGGTCCTGGCCACTGGCCCGATGCCGACATGATCCCCATCGGGCGT
Organism: Bythopirellula sp.; assembly: GCA_041747595.1. Taxonomy (GTDB): domain Bacteria; phylum Planctomycetota; class Planctomycetia; order Pirellulales; family Lacipirellulaceae; genus Bythopirellula. Next base: position 3,011 of record JBGTEU010000408.1, on the reverse strand, counting down.
CTTTCGCTTGGAGGACGCCCCCATGGTCCGGAGCGGGAGTCCAAATTCACCGCTGCAGAAAAGCAAACACTCATGACATTGTTTTGCATCGCCCGATCACCACTCATCTGGGGCGGTGACCCGCTCTCCGTGACCGAGGAGGATTTGTCCTATCTTTCAAATTTCGAGATTCTGTCCGTCAATCAGAAAAGTGAGAACAATCAGCAGCTCTATCGCACTACGAACTCGGCATGTTGGGTAGCTACTGATCCTGGTACTGAGGATACCTATGTGGCTCTATTTAACCTGAGTGAGAAACAAACTGAGATCGCCATGGATTTAGAATGGCTGAGCCTACGTGGGGAATATTTAGTACGAGATCTTTGGCAGCAGCAAGCAGATGGGACCGCTGCGGGACGACTGGTTCGCGATCTACCACCTCACGGAGCGGGCCTCTATCGGCTTACCAAAGTGCAGTTCAGTCAAGAGAAATAGAAAACAACTCAAAGGATTCCGGCACAAATGGAGCGCCGTCTACCTAAGCCATCGCTAAAGGATACCACCCGCTTACCAATGTTATGCCGCGTGATCTGGCTGCACAGAGTTGGCCATCGCCAATAATGTTGCTCGCTCACCGTTGGTCTTTTTTTGGGCCAAATATGAATCAACAAACAATTGCGAAATATTGCAATCGGGCATACGTTAAGATCAATTCACCTCTACGTTCAGAGGATTCTCGTTGCTTTGCTTTGTCGGTTTATACTGGCTCCTCAAGTTGTGGTGGCACGTAGTTGAGATCGTCACTGCGTGAGAGTGTTTGTCAGATATTATCTTAATATGTTTACTTGGTGCTGAAAAAATTCTGACGAGGTTTTTCACAGGAAGCCCGTTCAATTGCTGCACCTCGAAGTAAAGGACTTGTTCGACATGGATCGTGAGATTTTATTGAGGCGGTTACGAGGCTGCTACGTGACCGTGCCGACGCAGTTTCACGACCCAGGCCTGGAGCTAAATCTGGCTGCCATTCGCTCCCATGTTGGCTTTCTCTTGGAAGGCGGCATTCGCGAGGGGACAGGCATTTTGCTCGCTGGTGGGGCGGCTGGCGATTTCTCTACGATGACGCTCGACGAAAGGCTACTGGTCGCGGCGACCGTTGTTCAGGCTGCCGATGGCCACGTTCCCGTGGCGATTGGCGCACAATCGACCAGCACACGGGAACTGTGTCAGCTGGCCTCGAGTGCTCAGCAAATTGGAGCCGACTTCATTCAAATATCGCCCCCATTTTACTTTTCTCACACAGAGGACGATTTCTATGAATACGTTTCAGCCGCGGCCAAGGCTGCGCCGGAGATCGGCATCATCGTCTACAATACCTATTGGACGAGCACGGGCGTCTCAATTGAAATGGTCGAACGGCTGGTAGAGATCCCTAACATGATCGGCCTAAAATGGGCTGTCAACGAGCCGAACCGCATGACATTCGAGCACGTTGTGGCGCGATTTTCAGATCGCCTCAGTTTCATCGACAATCAGAGTCGTTTTCTCACGAGCCACATTCTCGGCGCACGGAGCATCGAGCTGCACATCTGCAATCACTGGCCACAATTCGGCGTACGACTCTGGCGAATGTTGGAAGAAGGTCAGTATGTAGATGCACAAAAGGAAATGGTCCGTGTCATTTTACCCTACTTACAGCTTTGGACAGAAATGGAGAAGTACACTGGCGGCGACGGGTATCTGGATAAACTCTGCATGGAACTTGTTGGTCTCAACTCCAGCAGGTGCCGCCCGCCGACGCGCGATGTCCGCCAGACATTTCGTGAGGACGCCCGTCAGATGCTCTTGGCCTGTGGAACACCTGGGGTAATGGGACGCTGACGGACGCCGATTCAATAGTCATATTCGGTCAAACTCGGCGTTTCCGATTACTCCTTCTCAGCCGAACTCGATGGGCATTACAAGATGAATCATATTGCTCTGCCCGACGTACTGATCCTTTTCGTCTATCTTATCGCCCTATTGGGTATTGGCCTCTACCATTCGAAAGCACAAGAGTCATTCGAGGACTTTGCACGGGGAAGTAGGTTGGTAGGATGGGTGCCGCTAGGACTCTCGCTGATGGCGGCGACGAACAGTGGAATCGATTACCTGCAAACTCCAGCAGCCGTCTACCGATTTGGATTGATCTATTTTGCGGCCACATTGACTTGGTTGCCAACCTATTTTTGGCTTTCCAGGGTCACGTTGCCGCTGTTCCGTCGCCTCGATGCGTATTCCGTCTACGAGTATCTGGAGCAACGGTTCGATCCCAGCGTGCGCTTAGCGGCCGCCGGCATTTATGTTCTCTGGCGCGTTGGCTGGATGGGAACCGCCTTGTATGTTCCTTGTCTGGCGACCAAGGTTGTCACTGGATTCACGTTCGACATCAACTGGATGATCATTGTCGTCGGGGTTATCGTGACGATTTATACCATGATGGGAGGAATGCGGGCCATCATCTGGACTGACTTGATGCAGTTTTGCATTATGTTTGGCGGACTGTTCATGACCGCTGCGTTTGTCGTCTCCCAAGTACCCGGCGGCGTCGGGGAGATACTCACTGTCACTCGTGATGCTGGTTTGCTGGATATGAAAGCAACCATTCCCGAGGAAGCAGGCAGGTCGTTTCTCTATCGGTATTTCACCACGGAGCTAACATTTGTTGGCTTCTTTGTATTCATTGTGGTTAGTCAATTGGCAAGTTTCACTTGCGATCAGGTCGCCATGCAACGCCTGCAAAGCGCTCGGTCCACATCAGAAGGTCGCAACGCTTTTATCATCAGCGCGTTGTCAGCAATTACATGGACACTCTTTCTTGGTTTTGTCGGGCTCGGACTCTTCACGTTTTACTTCCACAATGGTCGACCCGAGGAACTCCGCGACGACAGCTTACTTCCCTATTTCATGGCGAATCATTTCCCGGTCGGGATGATGGGACTGGTGCTCGGCGCGATTTTTGCCGCATCGCTGTCGAGTATCGATTCCGCCATCAA
>JBGTEU010000407.1:0-6927 GCA_041747595.1 Bythopirellula sp. | reverse complement strand
GCCATGCGGCACCGGGTGATTCTCAACTTCGAAGCCGCCGCCGAGGGCATCGAACCCGATCAAATACTCACCGAGGTCATCAAAAAGGTGCCGGAAAAAGCCGACGACACGAAAGTAGCGTAGAAGAATTGCGGAATGCGGATTTCGGATTGCGGAATCAAAAAAGTTTAGCCGCGATGCGAAGCGCCAGCGCAGCGGAGCGGGCAAAGAATTGTAGGTCATTAAAAAATAGCGAATGCCAACGCCATCCCACCTTCTGTCGCCCTCTCTTTGTGCCCAGCTCGAACGCTTGGAGCTGGTGACGCGTAAGATCTTTCGGGGCCGGATGAAGGGGGAGCGTCGCAGCAAGCGGAAAGGGCAGAGCGTCGAGTTCGCCGACTTCCGAAACTACGTGGCGGGGGACGATCTGCGGCTGTTGGATTGGAATCTCTACGCGCGGCTCGACAAGCTGATCCTCAAGCTGTTTCTGGAAGAAGAGGATCTGCACTTTTACGCTTTGATCGATTCGAGTCTCTCGATGGATTTCGGCAACCCCACCAAGTTGCAATATGCCAAGCAATTGGCGGCGGCACTCGCGTTTGTGGGCTTGATTCGTGCCGACCGCGTGCGGATCGAAACGCTCAATCAAAAGGCGAGTGAGCGGAGCCCCATTTTTCGCGGTCGAGCGAGCGTGTGGCGGATGCTGCAACAGGTCGAAGCCATCCGACCCTCCGGCGAAACGCAACTGGCACGCGGGGTCAAGAATTTTTGCCTGCGGAATCCCGGCCGGGGGGTGGTCGTCTTGATCAGTGATTTGATGGACAAAGAAGGCTACGAAACGGCGCTCAAGTATTTCTTGTCGCACGAGATGGATTGCTTTGTCATTCAAGTGCTTTCGCAAGAAGAGTTGGAACCGGACGTGAAGGGGGACTTGCGGCTTGTGGACTGCGAGGATCAAAACGAAGCGGAAATCACGGTCAGCGTGCCGCTGTTGCGGAAATATCAGCAGACGCTCAACGGTTTTGTGGGCTCGGTGCAGCAGTTTTGTGCCAAGCGGGGGATGCACTATTTATTGGCCAACAACCAAGTGCCGGTCGAAGAATTGGTGGCCAAGCATTTGCGCCGCCGGGGGCTGGTTCGCTAAGAGTTATGGACACACTGTTCCGCAACACTCTGGGACCGGGCGCGTGGGCAGTAATGGCCGCGATTCCGTTGGCTATCTTCGCCCTCTATTTTCTCAAGCTCAAACGCCAACCGCTGGAGGTGCCGAGCACTTATCTGTGGCATCGCGTGATCGAAGATTTGCACGTCAATAGTTTTTGGCAACGGCTGCGAAAGAGTTTGCTCTTGTTCCTGCAATTACTGGTGGCCGCGCTCGCAATCCTTGCGCTCTTGCGGCCGGGTTGGCAGGGGGAAACGCTCGCCGGCCAGCGGTTCATTTTCCTTGTCGATAACTCCGCGAGCATGTCGACCACCGATGCGGCGAATCACGACTCGCGACTCGACGAGGCCAAGAAACGGGTCGCGTCGCTGGTGGACCAGATGGAATCGAGCATGTCGGCGATGGTGATCGCGTTTGCCGAGCAGCCCGTGGTGGTGCAGGAATTCACCAGCAATCGCCGGCTGTTGCGTGACGCGCTCGAGCGCATCGAACCTACGTCGGCTCAAACCGATTTCGCGGGCGCGCTGCGGCTTGCCGATGGATTTGCCAATCCTCGGCGAGAAAACGTCGAAGCGGAAGAGGAGGCGGAAGAAGCGGACGACGCCCCCGCACCGCAACAAGTCGAGCTTTTCATTTTTAGCGACGGTCGATTTCCCTCGGTCGAGAATTTTTCGCTGGGGAATTTACAGCCGCAGTTTTTGCCCCTGGGGAATTCCGCGACGCAGAACATGGCGATCTCCGCGCTTAACTCGCGCCGCGGTGAAGACAATCCCGAGCAATTGCAGGTCTTCGCGCAGGTGCTGAACGGCAGCGCCGACGACGCGACGGCCGTGGTGGAGCTCTACCTCAATGAGCAACTAGTCGATGCGATGGAAGTTCAACTGCCGGCAAAGGGAATCGGCTCCGCGACTTTCTTGCTAAGCGGCGATTCCTCCGGCGTGCTACGCGCCGTTGTTGACCCGGAAGACGGCTACGAAGATCGGCTGAGACTCGACAACACGGCCTACGCCTTGCTTGAGAATGAGCGGAGTTCGCGTGTGCTTTTGGTCACACCGGGTAACAGCGCGCTGGAAGCGGCGCTTGTCACCGAACGGGCCGCGCGGATTGCCAAAGTCGAGAGATTCGCTCCTCAAGATTTGGCAACGCCCGAGTTCAGTCGACGGGTTCAAGACGGCAATTACGATCTCATTGTTTTCGATCAATGCGCACCCCCGGCGATGCCGGCCGCGAACACATTTTTTATTGGTCGGTTGCCCCCCTTAGAATCGTGGACCGCCAGGCAATCCCCGGACACGGTGCTGGGGCCTCAAATCATCGACTGGGATCGCAGCCATCCCCTTTTGAATCTCATTGAGCTCGGCGGCTTGCAAATAGCGGATGCCCGGCTCGTCAAACCACCCCTGGGGGGACGCGTGTTGATTGATGCCACCGCGGGGCCGTTGATGGCGATTGCCCCGCGCGATCGGTTTCAAGACGTCGTCATGGGTTTTGAAATTGTCGGAGTGAACGAACAGGGGCAGCGGACATTCAATACCGATTGGCCGCGGAAGCACAGCTTCCCAAGCTTTTGGTTGAATATCGTCGAGCACTTTGCGGGGAACGAAGCCTCTCAGCAGACTCATCGTCCCGGTGAGCTCGTCGAGCTTCGATTGCCACCTAGCAACGAGCGCGTGCAAATTGAACTGCCCGACGGTTCGCGCGTTCCCGCCGAGATCGACTCCGCGGGGCAAATGGCTTTTCAAGAGACAGAGCGGCTTGGAATCTACCAGGTTTATCAAGGAGGCGAAGTTGTCAGGCGGTTTGCCGTCAATTTATTCGACCGCGAGGAAAGCGACGTGGCCTTGCGTGTTAGCGAAACGGGGGGAGATAGTCTGAATGCGGTGGAAAAACTGACAATCGGTTATGTCGAGGTTGCCGCGCGAACCCCAAATGCCGATATCCGTAAAGAGTTATGGAAGGGCCTGCTGGTATTGGCACTGGTTGTGCTAATCCTGGAATGGTATATCTATAACCGCCGCGTCTACATCTAGGTGACTCTTGTCGACGCGACACATATTAGGCAACGTAAAGGAAGGCGGAATCCTTTCCGCGCAAGTGATGCACAAAGCACTCGATGAACCACGAGCTGAACGCAAGCACGCGGCACTCAAGCGGATGATCGAAAGCGATTTCATCCGCCGGGTAAGCGATGAAGAGTATCGCAAGAAAGTGCGTAAAGTTTACGGCGGCCCTCAAGGTGCTTTGCTTTCGACGGCCAGTCTCTTGTCTCTGCACGTCCCCCTGGGGGAACGGCTGTTTCGCAAACGCAAATTTGATCTCCGGGGTATGAAAACCGTACTCGACGTGGGAAGCGGCGCGGGGCAGATCTCCCAGCATCTGCTGAAATACGCCGACCACGATGCGAAGATTTATTGCACCGACCTCTCGCAGCCGATGCTCGAGCGTGCCCGCATGCGGCTCAAGAGTTCGCGGCCCCGGTTTGTGACTGCCGACATCGTGCAACTGCCGTTTCCCGATAGTTTTTTCGACGGCGTCACCTGCGGCTATGTCTTGGAACATTTGGCCGATCCCCGACCGGGGCTGGCCGAGTTATCGCGCGTCCTGCGTCCCGGGGGAAGAATGCTGCTGTTGGTGACCGAAGACAGCGTTGCGGGGGCTTGGACCAGTCGACTGTGGAGTTGCCGCACGCACAATCGTCGAGAGATCATGGAAATCTGCGCGGAAGTGGGGATCCCCTGCAAGCAAGAGCTGTGGTACACCAAAATGCACGCGGCCATGCGAGCGGGCGGCATCTGCCTGGAACTCCAAAAGCAGTAGCACGGTTTTCAGAGTAGTACAAATCTCCGACTCGTGAATTGGGGGCTACTGTTAATTATGACTCGGAGCGTCGTACCACACTTTTGCTAAGTCTCGCTTCTGACCAACTCCAACACCGCGATCTCGGGGGGACACCGCCAGCGCATGGGCGTCTCGCCGGAGATGCCGCGAGTGACGTGCATCACCGTATTGCCACGGCGGAAAGTGCCTCCGGCGAAGCGGGTGCCGTAAAGGCTGGGCGCGGCAACCGCTCCCAGGATCGGAAAGCAAATCTGTCCGCCGTGCGTGTGCCCCGCGAGTGCGAGATCGCCGTCCGACTCGCAGGCCCAATCGAATTGGTCGGGGCTGTGCATTAACAGGATCCGCAAGGGTCTCATGGCGTGCGTGTGTTCTGGTTGGCTCAAATCCGCAAGCCGCCGTTCCCAGGGCAACTCATTCCCCGCGATCAGCACGGGGTAATCATTCCACTGGGCGAGAACGCTTGTTCCCCCCATGGGAATCAAACCGAGTGACGTGAGATCCGCGACGGTCCGCGGGGCGTCGATAAAGAGATCGTGATTGCCGATCACGAAATAAACTCCGTATTGAGCTCGCAGCTTGCCCAAGCAGTCGTTGAGCCACGCTCGGCATTTCTCGTTTTCAACGAGATCCCCCGTGACCATGATCACGTCGGCGTTCAAGGAATTCACGACGTCGGCAACGTGCTGGAACCATGCCGGGCCAATACGACCCGTGACGTGCAGATCGCTGATATGCACGATCCGCAAGCCGTCGAGTTGCTGCGGAAGACGCGGGAGGGCGAGCCGTTTGGTGTCGACCGCCAATCGCAGGGCTTGATTGCCGGGGACCCAGCCGAGCAGTCGCGGATACAAACCCTGCAGCGTGTCGGGCGGAAACGTTTGCGGGGGACCCACGAACCTCTGTTCTTTGGAAATCACCGCTTGCGGGTCATCGTCACGAAATCCCCGCACGAATTTGGCAAGCAATTGGCCAAGGCCCAACATCGCGCACCCCAGGCAATAAACAAGCGCGAAATGCGTAAGCGGGTTCGCGGGCTTAGCGGTAAAGAAGTCCGAACCCCACTCCCACCACTGCCACGCTACGAGCAAGGGCAGCATGGCGAAGGCTGCCGTGCATGCGTAAGTCAAGACGTCGATCAATCGCCTTGGGCCAGCCCAACCGTGCAGGCGGTTGACGAGAGCGATCCAGAGATAGCCGTGCCCCAAGAGCGAGAACAAAAAAATCGCGGTGAGCAGGGCAGGGTGCATTGGCAAACATTTCGCAGTGAGTCGACCTGCGATCCGCCGATCAATCCAAGGAGGCTTTGCTGTCGATCATATTCTCGACAACGCTCACGAGTTGGTCCAAGCGGAACGGCTTATAGAGCACGTGCTGCAGGCCGGCTTGGCGTGCTTTGACAATCGAGTGACCCGGGTCATAACCGAAGCCGGTCATCAAGATCATCGGCACTCTTTCCATGGATTCGGCGAGCTTGGTCATCAGCTCGTAGCCGTTCATGTCCGGCAAACGAATGTCGGCAATGATAACGTCGTAAGCCGAGCCGGCCGCGAGGTTGCGGACCATCAGGCGGGCTTCATTGCCGTCGTGGGCCGTTTCGACGACGCAGTGGTAGCGTTCGAGCAACGCGTGGGCCGCGGAGCGGACCGATTCGTCGGCGTCGACCACCAATCTCCGTTTGCCGACGAGCTTGGGTCGGGAATCGGTCGAGCCGCTCACGGGTTGGGCCTGAGTGGGGCTCATGCTTTGCCCCACCTTTTGAATCACCTGCTTGATGTCGCGGGCACTCCGCAGTACGCGGTGCAGACGCTCGACCACGTCGGGCTCGTGGCCGATGTACCGTTCCATGATGTTCACGGCATCGTTGAGAATCACGTCGACCGGCAAAGCGACGGCACTGTGGATGGCCTCGACGCTGGCGGCGGCGGTGCTCGCCTTTTCGGCGGCCAAGAGTTCCAACGTATTCAAGGCGACGGCGACGCTGCGGGCAAAGATTTCCAGAAACTGGAGGTCGCTCTCGGAAAAAGCACTTCCTTCGGGACTTTCGACGTTGAGCGTGCCGATCACCTGCTCGTGCAAAATCAGCGGGACGGTCAGCGAGCTGCGTGCCCCGGCGGCCCCTTCCAAATAGAGTGGGTCTTCGATGGTGTGCTCGCAGATGTAACTCTTGCCCGTCGACGCCACGAAGCCGGTCACGCCGTTGCCCGTGGCGGCCGCATAGAGTTTGCGAGCCGCGGCTTCGGGGGCCATGCCGACTTCCAGAAGCGGAATCAATTCGCCTGTGTCTTGATCGAGCATCCGAATCTCAACCACGTCGAGTTGCAAAACATCTTGGATGCACTGGAGAATATTGGACTTGAGCAGTTCGATCCGTTCTTCTTCGGCGAGCTCGGCAACGTCACTCGTCGAGAGGTCGGCCAGCTCGACGCCCGCCTGATGGATCGCCGCGAGTTTTTGTTGTTGCAGAACCTCTTGGCTCATGTCGTGGACGGTGACAACCAGATTCTGCGGCGCGTCTTCGCTTGCCGTGGCGAACACGGGGGCGGCATGCAGCCGATAATATCTGTTGTCGTCACAACGCATGATCGACGCACAAGCCCGCCGCGTGGCCAATGCGCTGTGCAGCGGACAGAAGTCGGGCCCCAGCAGTTCCGGGCTCCCCATCACGCGATAGAAATTCTCGCCGACGACTCGCTCCGCGCCGGTCCATTCGCGCAAGCGGCCGTTGCCCCAGAGGATTTTATTTTCTTTGTCGAGCAGGACGACGCCGTCGGGCATCCCCTCCAAAATCCGGTCGCCGCAAAAGAGTTTGCCCAAGTCGAGCGAATTGGCAAAACGGTCGGCGTCGCAGTAGACGGCCGCGAAATCGCCACTCAACAAATTGGAAAGAACTTCAATCGCCGAGTCGACCCGCACGATCTCAACGTCATTGCCCAGGTGAGAACTGAGCT
>JBGTEU010000406.1:0-5848 GCA_041747595.1 Bythopirellula sp. | reverse complement strand
TCCCGGTTCGGGTACTGGCGTCCACATCACGGCGTAGCTGACGTTTCCGTCTCCTGCCGAACCGACGATGACTCCGTTCGTATCGATGTCGTGGGCAATGGAAGTCACAAAATTGGGACCGAGCTCGGAAAGCAGTAAATGAAGATCGACGACGCTCGCGGCTGATCCAGCCCAGAGCAGCGCATGATCCTCCCCGCCGGTGGCGGTCCCTTGGCCCCATCCGACCTGCACAGTTCCCGCCACGCTGGTAGCGCCAGTTTGGATAAATCCGGGCGGATGCAGATTGACGACAGTCTCCGCCGTGCCGTGCCAAAGCAAAGCATGTCGTTCGCCACCCGGTGCCGAAGAATAGATGCCGGTCCCCACTTGGCTGTCTTCTGATACGGCCGAGGCGAAGCTGCTGGGATAGGCCGCAGGGTGGAGATTGACCACGCTCTCGGCCGTGCCGTGCCAGAGTAGAGCGCGACTGCCTTGCGGAGTCAGGCCATTACCGACAGCGTTATTCCCGAAGATTTTGGCTCCAACCGAGGCAGTAAATCCAGTCGGATGGAGATCGACGACGCTATCGGCAGTGCCTTCCCAAAGGAGGGCGTGAGGAGGTCCACCGGTCGCGGTCCCCCAGCCGTAGCCGATTTGCTTGGTCCCGGAGACGCCGTACGCGTACGAGTTGCTAAAGCCCGTCGGATTCAGATCAATAAGGCTCGCGGCCGTCCCCTGCCATAGCAGGGCATGTATATCGCCCCCAGTCGTCGGCCCGCTGCCATGACCGACTTGCCAGTCGCCAGAAACATCATTCGGCTGGGCGGACCAATCCGGGGGATTGAGCTCGACGACACTGTTGGTCGAACTGTTCAATAGGAAGGCGCTCAGCTCCCCTGACGCCGGATTGCCCAAGCCAACTATACTCGATCCGGAAATACCAACGGCCTCAGCAGTGACGTATTGCGGAACAGAAATGACTGACGCCTTGTAGGCGATAGCCGACGCGTGGTCGGCGCTGACAACAGCGAGTAGCACCGCAGTCAGCAGGATGTGGAGGAGTACTTTCATGGGATTTCTTTCGAGTTTTTAAAAGACAAGTTGAATCGTTCTGATCTCTCGCTATTGGGGAATTGTGTCGCTGTTTAAACGTCGCGTGCGAAACTGTGTCGCGAACGCTATTGCGGTGACGCAAAGCATCGTTACCGTGCCCGGTTCCGGAACCGCCCGGATGGAGTCGATTCGGAACGTCAGCCGCCCGGTTTCCTCGAAGTTATCGTCGAAGATGTCCACAAGGCCGAATTGGATGTCAAAAGAGGATAGCGGCAGACCCGATGGCAGGGCCTGAGAATTGAAGACTTCCCCGGTCGAGTCGACGAAGAACAAGATGCCGGACGCGTACTGAAAGAAGTCGGACACAGTCAAATCGAACAACGGGGAAAAAATGTCAAGTTGGTCGGAGTATCGAAAGGAATCGCCCACCGGAAAGAAAGGGGGAAACGTGTCGATCGGGTTGTCGTTGCCGACCATCTGGGTAGACAAGGAGGGGAACGAGTTGACCGTCGTGCCCCCAATATTGAAGGCAAGTTCGGTGGCAAGCGTATCCGGCTCCAAACCATTGCTATGCAAGTGGTTGGTAAAATTGTCGTTAAAAGAGAAGGGAACGGTATTTGGTGTGTCGGTGTAGGTGAACGAGCCGATGACTGGGGCACCGATTGCCGCCGAGTTGGTAAACAGGCCGATGGGGTTCGAGACGGCGGTCACCTCGCCAGTAAAAGCGTAGGTGAACAAGGCGGCCTGGGATGCTGGGGTAGCGAGCAGAATAGCCAAGGCTGCGGCGATTCCGATGGAATGTATTCGCTTGAGGTTGGACATCGATGAACTCTCCATTCTTGGCAAGACAGTCGTGCCCGCCCGACCAGACATTGCTCATTGGAACTGAGCCTGAAACCACTTCAGGCCGCTGAAACGATCGTTTGACGCAATGACGGACGAAAGAACACTTAGATTTGAGGTTCGTGGCCCGGTGTAGCGCCCCGAAATCAGAACGGGAGTAAATTCATCCCGCCACAAGACAGTGCGATGAAGTGCTTCAGTTCGCGCACAGAATCTCGTATATTTCCAAATTATGAATTGCAGCCTTGCTAGTCCGCAGGTGCGAGAATTCAAGCAAAGCGAGCTTTGCGTCCTTAGACCATCGCTAGAGGTCGCCGCTTCAAGGCCATAAGAACCCACGGATTGGCAGCATCCCGGAGATCCAACCTTAGAGTTAGATTTCGTGGAGCTTTTTCCTTGTCTCAGCCCTTCCGGCCGTTCGTGAGTGGCGTCTTCAACGTGATCGCCAGCAAATCCTCTGTTTCGGTTCGCATGCGTCTCAACTCGATGTCTTTAGGGCGGTTCTTCTCCGTCCAATTAACGGCTTGATCGTACCACTTACGGGCTTCGCTCATGTTGCCCAATTTCTGATTGGCCATCGATAGAATGAACCAGTCGAAGCCATCACCACCATGCAGCAGCTTCATCGACTGTTCGAGGGACTCAATGGCCAGCTGCCACTTTCCCGCACGATATTGGGCCAAACCGAGAGTGCGGTAATTGCCGCCGCCTTCGGGCTCGATCGCGACGGCGCTTTGCGCCAGCAATATGGCCTGAGCTGGGTCGCGTTGGGGCAGCACAGGCGAATTTGCCAATATCCAGGCCAGCTCGTTCAAGCTGGCGGCGTGGTCCCCTTTGTTAACGAGGTAATTCGGGAACTTCGCCGAACATTGTTCGTGGATTTCGATGCACTGACCGAGCGATCTTGCTGCCAATTCATAATGCCCGCGAAGCAATCTCAATTCAGCAATTTTTCGGTGCGTATCAGCGGTGAAAGTCCAGTTATCCACTTTCTCGGGATTCTCGCTCATCAATTCCCTAAAAACGCCTAAAGCATCTGCAAGAGGGACCTCGGCCTCGTCGAGGTGGCCCGCCCGCTGAAGCGAAAACGCATAGACACGCCGAGCATGGGCGAGCGTCCATCGAAGCCCCACAGTCATGGGCGTGCCTTCAGGTTGCATCGCCCACGTGTCGAGTGCTTGGTTGTACCATTTGTCTGCCTCCAACAGTTGGTCTTCATTACTAGCGAGCATCGCCAAGTCGGCGTGGCAGATCGCCAATCGCTCGATGTTGAAGACTTTGTCGGTACTGTCATCAGCGGCACGGCGCGCAGATAACGCCACAGCGACGCGCGGCGCGCCCGATGCGGAGAGAAGACCTTCGTAAAGGTGGCGTGCTCGGTGCGCTTCGGCCATCGCTTCCTCTCGACGCTCTGCGTGGGAGGCCAACATCCTACTGAGCAATAGATGGCTCCATGCCAACTGATGCCGGTATTGCGGAACGGTCGGATGGTTCTGCACAATCTCAGCGAGGACGGCGATTGACCGGCGGAAATACTCTTCCGCCTCCTGCAGTTCTCCGGCAGTGACATGCAAACTGCCAATTGAACGGTAGCCCACCGCGGCCTCGTATCGACGGTTAGAATTTACGCTATCTTCCTGCGCCAAGCTCTGATAAAAGCTTACCGCCTCTTCTGAGAAACGTTTGCGAAGTGGCATTGGAAGCGCCGACCACTCGTCCAACCCCATTGCAGCTTTGGTCAAAACTTCCCGGATGGCGATACTCGCACGAAGGAAGTTCTCTTCGGCCCGCTCGCCCTCAGCCGTGACTAGTGCCAGCGCCTTTTCTTTTTCGGCCAACGCAACGACCTTTTCGTTTCGTTCCGCGAGAATCAGCTGGTTGCTCACTGCCAAACCAATCACCAATAATGTGAGAGTCGCAAGCACTACTGAAAGTGCGAATAAGACCGCTTTATTGCGCAAGGCAAACTTACGAAATTGATAGGTAGCCGATGGCGGACAGGCCAAGACTGGCTCGTTCTGAAGGTATCTAACTACGTCTGCCGCGAATGCACTTGCTGTTTCATACCGTCGATTGCGATCCTTTTCGAGCGCCTTCATGACGATCCAATCAAGCTCGCCTCTCACAAGACCGCTGACTTTACCCGGCTCCAGGCCACGACTCGCCGCAATACCGGGTAGTTGATCAGTCGTACTCAACCGGGTACTCGGTTTGGGAGGTTCCTCTTCGCGGATGACACGCAGCATTTCATCAAAAGCACCCGCATTCAAGCGATCCCGGCCAAAAGGAGTCGAACCTGTCAAAAGCTCGTAGAGCAGGACGCCCAGGGAATAGATGTCGCTGCGAGTGTCGATATCGAGCTGATTGAACTTGGCCTGCTCGGGACTCATGTATTCGAGTGTTCCGATCACTTGACCAAACTCCGTGAACATCGTCTGATCGGTCAGTTTGTGCGCCACTGCCTTGGCTACGCCGAAGTCAATGACCTTGGGCACGGCATGATCGTCGTATTCCGCGACCAGCACGTTTGAGGGCTTGATGTCGCGGTGAATTAGCCCTTTCTGGTGAGCGTGCTGGACCGCTTGGCAAACGGGCACGAGCAGCCCGAGCCGTGCACGAAGTGGCAGGTGTTTTTCGTCACAGTATTGGGTGATAGGCACGCCCTTCACTAATTCCATGACGAAGTAAGGCAGGCCACTGTCGGTCGTGCCGGCGTCGAGCACCTTTGCAATGTTGGGGTGATCCATCATAGCCAGCGCTTGCCGCTCGGCGTCGAACCGGGCAATCACTTTCCGTGTGTCCATGCCCGGCTTAATGATCTTTAGCGCCACCATCCGTTGGATGGGTTCGGACTGCTCGGCCATGAACACTACGCCCATGCCGCCTTCGCCAATTTGCTGGAGAAGCTTGTAAGGTCCGACGTTCTTTCCTGGACTCTCGGACAACTGCGGATGGTCCAACGTGATGTCCAGACCAGCGGGGGGTACGTCGAGGATAAAGCTCTCTTGGCGTTCATGTTCGGCCAGAAGCTGGGCGACCCGAGAGCGGAGTACTTCGTCTCCTTGGCACGCTTGCTCCAACACCGCAGCGCGTTCCGCTGACTGCACGTTCAGAGCTTCGATGAATATGTCGCGTTCTCGCATTACCGATTACTCATGGGCTTTAACGACGATCGTCTCCATTAACCAGTGCGACAGATGGACCAGCTCCGCGCAATAAAAGCAGTTGATATGCCCGTTCCGCCCAACAATTGCCTTGAGCTTAACGCCCTTCAATCTTGCGGCACAGCCATGCGCGGGCGAAAGACCACAGAAAATCGGCCTTCCGACGCGATACGCCCAGGGTTTCCGCAGCTTGAGAGATTGTCAGGCCGGCGAAGTAGCGAAGTTTGACAAGCTTCGCGGCCTGGGGATCCTGCTCAGCCAATTTCTGCAGGGCATCGTCGAGGGCCAGTAGATCGTCCGCGACCTCTGGAGCGGCAACTTCAGACAAATCCCACTCTTCACGAACTCGACCACCGTCATGCTTGATACGGCCTTTGTGCCGCGCTTTCTCGACGAGGATTCGCCTCATCGCCTCGGCGGCAGCGCCGAAGAAGTGGCCGCGACCGCGCCAACTGGAGGGCTCGCCTTCCACCGGGCCGATTAGCCGCAGATACGCTTCGTGTACCAAACATGTCGCTTGGAGTGTTTGGCCAGACTGCTCGCGAGCAAGCCGGGCGGACAGATAGCCGGTTTAGGTTCTTCCGGTATAAGCTCCCCTCACGCGCACACGCGCGAGAAATTGAATGAGAGACGAATATGGCAAGTATTTCCAACGATCCCAATGGCCGCCGACGCCTACTGTTTGTTAATTCCAATGGTAAACGACAGACCCTCCGTCTTGGCGCAATCTCAAAACGTGCAGCAGAGACAATCAAGTTTCATGTTGAACACTTGCTGAACGCCAAACAGACCAAACAGCCCGTCGAGGC
>JBGTEU010000405.1:0-6241 GCA_041747595.1 Bythopirellula sp. | reverse complement strand
CCCGGCTCGTTTATCATTACGGTCGGCTCAGGAGGCGCGGATCCCTTAATTTCCGCTCTTACGAACGAGGGAGCCATTGATTACTTTTACCCGCTTGTTCCCTTCCAGTTGGAAGAACTAGCCGTTACGAATGATCCCCTGCTAGAACGTCAATGGCACTTAGTCAATTACGGCCAGGAGGTGGGCAATCCGAACTTCGGCTTTCTTTATGGCACGGTTGATGAAGATATCAATATCCAAAAGGCCTGGGATTTTTACACTGGCCAAGGTATTGTCATCGGTATCGTTGACAGCGGCGTGGAACTCCTCCACCCCGATTTGGAAGCAAACATTCGCGCAGATCTGGGCGCAAACTTGGCAGGCTTTGGAAACGACCCCAACCCCACTAACAATGCTGCCCACGGCACCGCGGTCGCAGGCCTTGCCGCGGGTGTCGGCAACAATGGCATCGGAATCACGGGTGTGGCATACAACGCTGGCATCGCTCCGATTCGACTATTTGGCGAGAACGATTTTAATCCCGCTTTGCTGAATGACTTCACAATTGCGCAGGCATTCCTGCACCAGTTTCAAGAAATTGATATCTACAACCACAGCTGGGGAATTCCGCCCGTTCCTAACGATCAGGGGGTTGTTGAAAACCCACGCGCAATTTTTGATTTAGAGCCACTTGCCACGCTCGCACTCCGCAACTCGGTCTTTTTTGGCCGCGGTGGCTTGGGCAGCATTCACGTTTTCGCGGCAGGGAACAGCGCTGGGATTCGCGATTCGGGAAACAGCAGCGGGCAGGTCAATTCTCGCTATACGATTGCCGTGGGTGGCGTGATTCATGACGGCACGGCGGCTTCTTATGCCGAAGCGGGCGCGGCGATCCTTGTCGTCGCTCCCACGGGTTCCAACCCTGAAACCATCATTCGCGACGATGCGTTGGGGAGTGGACTTACGACCACCGATCTCATGGGTGATGCGGGATACAATGAAGCCGGTTTCGACGACGCTGACTATCTGCTAGACACGAACTATAGTTCGCGATTCAACGGCACTTCGGCCGCCGCGCCAATCGTATCGGGCGTGATCGCATTGATGCTCGAAGCGAATCCTAATCTCACCTATCGCGACGTGCAGCATATTCTTGTGCGCTCCGCGCGCCAGAACGACCCCACTGACGCAAGCTGGATCACGAATCCCAATGAGTTCTTTGCCGATCCGTTAAACTTCGACTCCAACACAGAGGACACCGTGTATGACGGTGCCTGGCCGTTTTACGTTGGTGAGGCGGAGGGTGACCCCGGTGCGGATCCTCCCGTACCCGATTCGCCGCCCAAACTTCCACGTTATCAGGAATTGCGTCGTCCCTCGGAGTTCACCAATGGAGCTGGCTTCACGGTGAGCCAGATGACCACAAACACCGACTACGGTTACGGTCACGGTGTGGTCGATGCTTCGATGGCGGTCGAATTAGCACGAAACTGGGTGACGTTGGGTGGTCAACAGAGCGAGTTCACGTGGACCACCGGTCCGACCGCCGCTCCTCGAATTCATGCCGCCGCGATCAGTAGTGATGAAACCGGCGAGATTCGCGTTCCTGGTGGGATTTCCCCCAACGGCGATGGTCCTCTCAACGAGCCTAATCCGTTTATCGATTTTTTGAACGAGTTTGGAGTCGAAGACGACCCCGCAGTTCCAGGGGGACCCGAGGAAGGTCAAGCTCCGGAAGATCCCGATGGGCCGTTCAGCGGAGACGATCCTCCTATCAATACTCGCGATGCTGGTGCGCTCTTTTACGGTCAGAATGGACTGCCAATCGTGGGCGTTCCTCCCATGACAGTCGAATGGATCGAACTGCAAATCAGCATCGGGGGCGATGAAAATGACATGGACTTCCTGCGGATCTCGATCGTGTCGCCCGATGGCACGGTCTCGGAGCTCAAGCCATACGAGTTGCCCAACGTCGATAATGGGATCGTTCAGAACATTTTCTTCGATCCGATCACTGACCCGGCTGGTGTCTTAAGTCCAGATAGCGGAGGTCTTGAAGCGATCTATACGACCAATCGTCATTGGGGTGAGCGCACCGAAGGCAAGCCTCGGATTAACGCCGATGGCACTCCGGCACGGGCGTTCAATCCCGAGACAGGTCTCTATAATGGCGAGATCATCGTGGATGGCTGGCGGCTCGTGATCGAAAACTTCAGTGATTCCGAGATGGATATCCTGAGTTACGAAATCGCCTTTCACGGCACGAACGTGGTGAACACGGGCCGCATCCAAGGTTCCGTGGGTGTCGACGACAATCGCGACGGAGTTTTCTCTGATGGATTAGGCGTTGCGGACAATTTCACCCGCTTTGTCGAGGCTGACCTGTATGAATTCCCTGTCGAGGACCAGGCGCAGTTTGACCCGCGATTGTCTTATCAATTTATCCGGGGCTTAAATCCGGATCAGGAATCGTGGGCGGCAGGGGTGATTGTCTATGCCGATCTCGACGAAAATGGAATCCGCGATTCGACCGACCCCTCATTTCAGGTCGGTGCCGACGGCAACTATTTCTTCGATTTGCCTGTCGGTATGCAGTATCAAATCCGCATCGATCCTGAATCGCTGAAGGCCGCCGGCCTTCACAATATGGCGAACATCACCACTGTTTCGGGCGTCCTGGCAACGGCTAGCATTGAGTTCGCTGGAGAACGTGTCCTCGCTTGGCCTGTGATTGCACCCGATGTCGATGGCGTTCCGCCTGAGGATCCCGACACAATCGCAGCCGGTTATTTCTTGAACCAGGGCATAATTTCTTCTGTACCCGCGCTCAATATTTTGCTGTCCCCCAACATTCGGCCAGAGAATGTCGTCACTATTCAAGGTGATCTGTATGCCGATCTCAACGAGAACGGCGTTAAGGACGGGAACGACACCATTATCGATGGTGCCGTCGTATACATTGACGTGAATCAGAACGGCGTTTACACGCCCGGAGTAGATCCGTTTCGTGTCACTTCGGGTGGCAGATTTATCTTCGAGGATTTAGAAATTGCCCCCGGATTTTACACCGTGGCTGTGCTCGAAGGAACAACCGGTACCTTTACTGAAGCAGTAAGCCCAACTGGAGGGAGGCTGGCATTTTTCTTTGATCCGGCGGCCGATCCAGATAACTTCGTAACTCCGGGCGTCATCGTCGTCACCCCAGGCCCAGATGACGAGAATCCACTCAGAGTTGCGACGTACGAAGTAGATTTCGGCTTCACTTTTGGTCAACCGGGTGGCGGCGGTTCATCAGCGTCGGTCGCGATCTCGGGCGTTGTGTTCAATGACAATAATGAATCGGGCGTACGTGAAAGTTTCGAGAGTGGCTTAGGAAACATCGCAACGGTGTACATTGACGCCAACAACAATAACATGCTGGATCCTGGCGAAATCAGTACTGTTCCTGCTGCTAATGGTTCATTCGTGTTCAATTCGCTTCCGGCTGGTGAGTACACAATCCGGATTGAATTTAATGACGATCAGTACCGTTTGACCACGCCTTCCGTAGCAAACGACCAGGAAATCGTCGTTGTGTTAAGTCCGGGCCAAGTTCATACGGGATTGTTGTTTGGGCTTAAGAACAATGCCGAAGCCGATTGGGGCGATTTACCTGATGTATACGGCGCTACGACACTAGCTCAGAACGGTGCTCGTCACATATTTGATGGCGAAATGTTCTTAAGCTTTCCATCCGACCCCAATGATGAAGGAAGCGTTACGGCGCCCGACTTGGAACTGGAAGGTATTCCTAGCGAAAACGCCGATAGTGATGACATGACGGGCATCAATGATGATGATGGTGTCAGATTTAGCACTCTCTTTGACAATTCCTCAACCATCACGATTACAGCGTATGCTAGTACCAATGGCGGCTGGTTGCAGGGTTGGATGGACTGGAATGAGGATGGTGTGTTTGATCTTTCCGAGCGAGTTTTCCAAAATGTACTGCTTGAAAAGGGTTTAAATGAGTTCATCATCAGCGTGCCGACTTCCATGTTGACCAGTGGCACCGTGTTCGCTCGCTTCCGCTATGGTGAAAATGGAATCAACAGCATTTTTGGCGAAGCCCAAAAAGGGGAAGTGGAAGACTATGCCATTCCCGTCGTCTCGACTGCCATTGACCCGGGCGTTCAAATTATCCACGGCCCCGATTTCAACGAAGATGGTTACGTCGATGGCCGCGATTTCATGATTTGGCAGCGTAACTTTGGTATCCAAAGCGGTGCAACTGCCGCACAAGGTGACGCAAATAGCGACGGCAAGGTCAACAGTGCCGACCTAGCCATATGGCAACAGCAATACGGCACGGGGTCTGGAAATCTTGCCGCGGTAGTTGCCGAGGATAACGAGGCACCGACTTCCTACTTCCCGGCCTGGCTGCAACAACAACAACCACAAATGACCAATTACTTGGCAAATTTGGTGCAGTTGAACGAGATTTTTGCCGCGGGTTCCAATTCAGTTAGCTCGTCCGTGGAAGCTTCGGCCAACGAATCGACTTTTGGCGACTCGCCTTCTCTTACCATGAATGGAATGTTTATCGACGCTGATATGGTCTTCGGTCGTCAAAGTCGAATGGTGTTGCCGGAAGCGGTGGAAGAACTCGACGTCGAAGATTTCGACGCCGCATTTGACGGCGAGAGAGAATCGTTCGAATTGGGAGTTGCAACCAGAGCCACCGTCAGCGGTAATTTGGCGGTGCTCTACACTTCGGACGAAGATGAAAGCGACGAGGAAAACGCCTTCGAGCTGGCCTTTGCCAGTGAAGCCGACTGGAGTCAACTCTAAATTTGCTCTCCGATTGAAAACTGATAAAGCCCGGGGGATTGCACTCCCCGGGCTTTTTTTGTTTGAGAGAGATCGAAATTCAATCGTGAAAAAAGTGACCCCTGCGGGGCTCGAACCCGCGTTGCCGGCGTGAAAGGCCGGTGTCCTAACCACTAGACGAAGGGGCCGCTCACGGGGCCGAGAATCGGGCGATTAATCCTCTCGACGAATTGCCGCCCGATTAAGAACCTATAGAGTTAGAGGACGCGAGCGAAATCGTCAAGTGGTGCGGCATTGCACGATAGTGAAACGCCGAAAATTTGCCACGCTGGAAGGCTTTTTGGCAAGCGGGGCGGGGGGTCCATCACATAAGAACGATGACAATAAAACCAGACTGAGATCCTCACGTCGACGACTTATTCAGCAGCGCTGGTTGTGTCGTGTGGGGCGGGTTGCTCGTTGGCTTCGTGTTGATTGCGGCGAATCGCTTCGTACACCTCATTACGATGCACAGGCACTTCCTTGGGGGCTTCTACACCCAAACGCACCTTGTCGCCACGGATTTCAACGACCACGATCGTGATGTCGTCGTTGATGACAATGCTTTCGTTCTTTTTTCGGGACAGGACCAACATGGATCGATTCCTTCGTAAAAAGAGGCTCTCACACGCCTCCACGTCGAGTTTGCAAACCTTCCAAACGCCCTGACTCAGCAGGGGTTGAAACGCAAACCTACGGGACTTTACCAAGAGTCCCTTAATCCACTCTACGTGGTGATTGACGGTAGTCAAGGAAACTGAATAGGGGTAAAACCGACTTTTCTAGGAGTTCCCCGAAAATTGGCACGAGAGTTGTTGCCAATTAAGCACACGCCGTCCATTATGCGGGGCATCTCGAAGGTAAAAACCGCCACTCGAGTTTGTCGCAAGTAATTACACCGTAAGCCTTTAAACATGCATTTCTGCGGGTTTCTTACTAGGTCAGCATGACGGAAGGAGTATTATTCAGCGGGTTCCCCCAAAGGAGTTTCCGCGGGTCTTTGTAACTATTAAATTTGTCAAATTTTCCGTTTCGCCGGGTCTCGCTGGACTCGCCGCGTCCGGACTGGGGCCCGCAAAACCAGATTTTGCGTCCGGACTCTTCACCCGACCAATATGCAGGATTTGATAAGCGATGACGCCTTGAATCGCGAATACGGCAAGAACCTTTCGGCGAATCCTCTGGCGCGTTCGCGTCTTGACCCTCATGCGCGTCTGCCGATTTGCGTATTCACGCAATGAAGTGATTCACACCCGTGCGATTCGATATGGGGGGCGGTTGCGACATCGCTAAGTCGCTCTATAATCCAAAGTTTCAGCAATTGAGCCCCAGTCATTCCCTTGCCGAGGTGGTCGGAAGCCGCCGCAGGCGCGGGTGCATGCATCGCGAGAGGATCAAAGGAACAATATGATCC
>JBGTEU010000404.1:0-4020 GCA_041747595.1 Bythopirellula sp. | reverse complement strand
CGCAGAGTGTCTCATGTATTTGAGCCGGCGTTTCATTTTCAAAATGGTAGACGCCAGCATGGTCCGCCACAAGTTGGTCAATATGGTCGAAGTGCGGTCAAGCGAGTATCATGCACTACCTGGGATTTTAACTGAAATGGGCAATCTGTGCCGGGGCGGAAACCAATTACGAGCGAGATGAGCGAAGTAACCACCGAAAAGCTGAGTCCCGTTGAACATATCAAGCAAGAAAGCAATTACCTGCGCGGGACGATTGCCGAGGAGTTGGTCGATGGCACCGACCACTTTGGCAAGGAGAGCATCCAACTGCTGAAGCATCACGGCATGTATCAGCAGGACAATCGGGACGACCGCAAGAAGGACGGCAAGAGCTACAGCTTCATGGTCCGTACCGCGATCCCGGGCGGAATCATTTCGAGCGAGCAATTGCTGGCCGAAATGGACCTGTGCGACGAAGTGGGCAACACCACGCTACGAATCACGACCCGTCAGGGGTTGCAGCTCCACGGCATTCTGAAAGACGACGTCAAAAAAACGATCCGCCGTATCAACGACGTGCAACTCACGACGATTGCCGCCTGCGGTGACGTGAAACGGAACGTCATGTGCTCGCCGTGCCCCTACAAGGGCGATCCCGTTTACGACCAGATGCAAGACATGGCCCGGCGAATCGCGGTCCACTTTACGCCCCGTTCGGGGGCTTACCACGAGCTGTGGCTCACTGACGACGCGACCGGCGAAAAAGATTTGGTGAGCTCGTCCCAGGGAGAAGAAGTCGAGCCCATTTATGGCCCCACCTATTTGCCACGAAAGTTCAAATTCGGTATCGGCCTGCCCGGTGACAATAGCGTCGACGTTTATTCCCAGGATTTGGGATTGCTGGCAATCTGCGAGCATTGGCGGATCGTCGGATACAACATTTTGGTGGGTGGCGGCTTTGGCACAACTCCCAGCGCCAAGAAAACCTTCCCCGCGATCGCCCAGCCGATGTGCTTCGTCACGCCGCAGCAAGCCATCGACGTATCGACTGCCATCGTCAAGGTGCAGCGGGACTTCGGCAATCGGGCGGACCGCAAAGTGGCTCGCCTCAAATATCTGATCCACGATTGGGGCCTCGACCGCTTCAAGCAAAAGGTCGAAGAGTACTACGGTGGATCGCTGCCCGCCCCCCGGCCGGTGCCCGTGTACGGCTTCAACGACGGCATGGGTTGGCAAGCGCAGGGGGATGCCCAATTTTTCTACGGGCTGAACGTCGAAAACGGACGAATCAAGGACGAAGGAGATTATCGCCTTAAATCCGCCCTGCGAAAAATCTGCAGCACGATGGCCCCGCCGATGCGTCTCACGCCCCACCAAAGCATTATCTTCTGCGACCTCAAGGAAACCGATCGCCAGCCGCTTTTGGATACTTTGCGCACGCATGGCGTGCCGTTGAGCGAAGAAATTTCCAACACGCGGCGTTGGTCGATGGCGTGCCCCGCGCTCCCCACCTGCGGATTGGCGATCACCGAAAGCGAGCGAATCCTTCCCAGCATGGTCGATCAACTCGAAGCGGAGCTCGCCAAGCTGGAACTCAGCAACGAAGTCTTCACAATGCGGATGACCGGTTGCCCCAACGGCTGTGCCCGGCCGTACAACTCCGACATTGGCTTGGTGGGCAAGACCGCCGGCAAGTACACCCTCTTTCTGGGTGGCCGGGTGATGGGAGATCGCCTCAATTTCATCTACAAAGATTTGGTCCCCGAAGCGGAAGTGATTCCGACGCTCGCGCGGGTGTTCCAATTTTTCAAGAACGCCCGCGAGAACGACGAATCGTTTGGCGATTTCTGCCATCGCCAGGGGGTCGAGAACCTATTGGCCCGCTGCGACGCGGGGGCGTAGCTCCCTTAACGTTTCACGGGCCACTCTTAGCCGAGGTCGGCAGGCCACGGTTCTGCCACTTCAACCGTGGCCTGCCGGCCTCGGCTGTGATAGATTGTCGTGGGTTCGCGCATTATCCATCCAGCGAGGTAAGCCCCTTCAAGCGAGGCAGGTGTGGCAATGGAATGGCTCTTCGAACGCATGATCGAAACGGCGGCTTGGGTTGCCTTTATTCTGGGACTTGTCTTTCTCTGCGAAGCCGTGTGGATGCTCGTCGAATGGATTCGCAACATGGGCGTCGAGGGGGGCACCGACTACCTGCGGAAAAGTGGTCAAGCGGCGGCTTCGTTCGTGGCCTCGGCCCTGGCGATGGGGCTGCTGGCCTGCATCGATCACTATGTGTTCGATTATGACGACCGCAAAGAGAGTGACCCCAAGTAACAGACGTGCCTTTTAACGATTCGCGCTCACCGGCCCTTCAACCAGGCGACGAATCTCTCGGCGGCGTGCCAATCGCCTTTGATGGTGTCGAACCGCCAAATAGCTCGCCCGAGTGATCCGTCCCGTCTTCAAGGCAGCACGAGTACGACGGTTGAGCTGCGAACTATCAGCCAATAATCGCAAATGGTCGATCGACTGTTGCAAGACGTCTTGTACAAAGCCGATGACGGCCTGCTTCCAGTGGGGCAATTGAGGGTACACTGTTAGTCAACCCTGGGATGAAAGTTTTCGCGACTGCTGATCTCTGGTAATTCATTTTGGCAGTCTGACCCTCATTTGTCACGAGCAACTTACCGTTACACGCATAAAGGGTTTACCCCTCCAATACGTCTACTTGTCAAGCAATACGGCATTTCACGGGTATTTACCCTGGAAATTTAACACCGTCGGTTTTCCACAAAGCAATTTGGAAATTTGGTTTTCGCTGACAAGCTTGTCCATCCGATAGACAAATGACGCGACGCTTTTGCCTTGTTGAGTCCGCCAACTCGCCAACGCATACGGACCCTCACCACGCATCGGGGCAGGGGAGCTACACACATCGTGTAGCTTCTTATGTGGTGAGGGTCCTTTTTTACGCGCTGTATCTACGTCAGCGAAAGGCACCCGCCGCAAGCGGCGAGGCTAAATACGCATGATGTTTTGAATTCTCTGGCGCTTGGGTTATCTTGGGGAATCATTAGCCCATTGCTCGGCAGGTCCCACCATGATTCCTCCATTTACGCCGGAAAGAACACGCCTCGGGTGGATCGGTACCGGGGTGATGGGCTCGAGCATGTGCGGGCACCTACTCGCCACGGGTTACAGGGTCACCGTCCACAACCGCACTCCCGCCAAGGCGGAAGTCCTGCTTGGCCGGGGCGCCGTGTGGGCTGATTCGCCGAAGGCCGTCGCCGAGCAATCCGACGTGGTGTTTTCCATCGTCGGTTTTCCCCACGACGTCGAAGAAGTGCTGCTCGGCCAACAAGGTGCGTTGGCCGGTTGCCGTGCTGGCAGCGTGCTGGTGGATATGACGACCAGCCAACCCGCACTCGCCGTGCAAATCGCCGAGGCGGCCGCTCACCAACAAGTGGTGAGCATCGATGCCCCTATCTCCGGCGGCGACGTGGGAGCACGCAACGGCACGCTCTCGATCATGATCGGCGGCGAACGCGATACTGTTGAAGCCTTGACCCCCTGTTGGGAAGCAATGGGTTCCACGTGGATCTGGCAAGGGGGACCCGGCGCCGGCCAGCACACGAAGATGGTCAACCAAACGCTGATCGCCTCGAACATGATCGGCGTCTGTGAAGCGCTGCTCTACGGTTACCAGGCGGGGCTCGATCTGGAAAAGGTAATGAAGTCGGTCGCCACGGGGGCCGCGGGGAGTTGGTCGCTTGCGAATCTGGGTCCGCGGATCATTGCCGGAGATTTCGACCCCGGCTTTTTCGTCGAGCATTTCATCAAGGATATCGAGATCGCACTCGCCGAAGCGGAGTGTATGAAATTAAAGCTTCCTGGGCTGCAGCTAGCACACGAGCTTTACCGTCGACTCGCCGACCGCGGCCATGCCCGCCAAGGAACGCATGCCCTGATGCTCACGCTCGCCGAGATGTCGGCGGTCGATTGGCGGAATCGCTAAGCTATTTAGCCGCGGAGCTTGCTCCGCGCTTTATAACC
>JBGTEU010000403.1:0-3481 GCA_041747595.1 Bythopirellula sp. | reverse complement strand
GCTCTTCCGATCTGCGGCACAATTCCACAACAGGCACGGTCCAATCTTCGTCCAGCGCGACGCGCCACAACCTCGCCGTCGTATCGCCAGCAGTCAGCTCGTCGACCATCTCGGCCACCGGGTGGTAGCTCACAAGTCGTGCAATTCGGCCTACCGTCTCGGAGTTCGGTACGGTTGGTGAGCCACTGCTATCGACACTTGCCGCATCACGCACCTTGTAGTCTGGCAGGTCGGCCATGAACTTAAGTGCCAATTGATGAAAATCGAGATTGTTTTCTGGCAAAGGCACATTGAGCTCATCAGCCGTCTTCACTTCGTTCCGCGAGTCAATCTCAGAGGACTTATACGAGTCATCGTCACCGTAAAACTGATCGCCGAGCATCTGGTAGAGCGCCTCGCGGTTCTCGCGCTCGAAGTTATGGGTGCCGGGCTCTACGTTGATATGCCAGCGCAATCGTGATTTCCTGCCGGCCAAATCAAAAATTGGCAGTGCCGCGTCGAGCAATGGCTGAAGTGCATAGCTGGAGTCAAAGCAGCAGTCGTCTTTGGCGTTGTAGGTTAACAGCGTCGGGCGCGGTGCCCGCATCGCGGTGAGGTGCGTATAATCTGCGACCAGCGCCAGGTCGGTCGGCGTTTGCTCCGAATCGCCCAGATCAGAGAAGAACTCGAGTCGCACCTTGAAGCTCGTATATCCGGCCACCGGGTTGGCCAACGTCACGCGAGGGTCAAGCGAACTAAGTAGAATCGTTTGCCAGCCGCCACCCGAAAGGCCAGCCATGGCCACACGTTCGATATCGGCATGCGGATGGTCGACGAGCAGATCGAGCGCCCGCTCCATGGCCAGGTAGAAGACAGCCAACCCGCTTGTGCCGCAAAGGTCGAGTTGATTCATGCGGAAGTGCGAAAACCCCTTGCCATTCAACTGCCCCATGCCGAGCCACTCTACGTTCAGCGCAATCATGCCGCGCTTCGCCTGATTGATACAGCGGATTTGCTTGTAGGGCAGGGCTTTTCCATTCCTGTCGTGACCGTTCACATTGAGCACGACTGGCACGCGCCCCTCTAAGTTCTCCGGTTCATAAAGCAGCGCGGGAATCCACAGCCCGGGGAGTGCCTCGTAACGAAACTTCTTAATGCGGTAACCTGCACCACCAGCCATCGTGTCCAGCCACTCGATGCGACGCGAGGCAGCGCGCCATTCCGGCGGAGCGCCGCGGAACACGATGTCGTCGAGCACGTTCCGTCGGAGTCGCTCGGCTTCGCGTTGCCAGTGACTCCATGACGTGCTGTGGGGCATGACAGCAATGCGACTGTCGCAGAACTTTCGCACCTCACTCAACGATTGTCCCTCGGCGAGCACCGGCCGCGCGAGCAGAGCCATCAGATGGCTTCGTTGTTCTTTCGAATCAGCGCCCCGGGCACACGTCGGACAAGCAGCGGACAACAGCAGCAGACCAACCACTAAGCATAGATATCGGCCCGACGTTAACATTACATACCCTTGACCGCAGTGGCCAACGTTGGGCCGGAAACTTTCGATAGCCCACCGATTGTACTACGCCTGCAAACGCTCGCAACTCGGACTGATGCCAATTCTAACCAGCGGCCCCTCCGACGCATGCACAGTTTTCATGGATGCCTCGGATCAATGAGATTGTAGCCCTGTTCCACGAATAAGCATCGGCAATAGCTATTTCCGAAGGCCTAAGGTCGGTATTCTTGCTGTACCTCAAGGGTTTTTAAATCCTCCACCGGCGTGTCTAGTACGTATCGCTCGCGGAGAGTGGTTTGGTGTTTGGGACTCACCAGCGGAAGAACCACTGAAAAGATGAGAGCAGTTAATATCACGGCGACGAAGGTGATTTTGCCACGTGAGAAATGGGACGACTTATCCTTAAGAAAGCAAACGATCCATTTCCAATGCAAAACCAAATGAACCGACAGCAGGGCGATAAAGCTGCACGCGACCCAGAAATGAAACTCCCCCCACTCATGCCTAGTCCAACCCCAAATCACATCAAAGGGACGATCCCAAACGCCGGGGCCAAGTCCGCGCGGCTCTCCACCGCCGCTACCCGGGGGCAACCGAAACTCGATCAACATTCCCGTGGAAATCAGCAATAACAAAACCACGAAGGCTGCAATATCAATCAGAAGATTAAGATGTGCGCGCTTCATCGCATCGCCTCGGTAGAGATCGCCGATGCCTGGCCGCCGTCCGTCAATCGGTTTCTTGCACGCTGTTGAATCTTTGTGCCAGCCTTTCGCCGAGGATACGGCGACGACGGTCCACGGTTTCCACGGCACTCACGGCGAGGGGCAGCAGATACTTCAACGGGCAGGGACAAAACGAGTCTTCTCGATAGGAGCAATCAGCGCAAATCTCGTCGCGTAGCCGATCCAAATAGGGATCGATCAGGGGGCTATCCACGGAGTGACAAATCTCAATTAGTCGCTCCAGATGCTGCTCAACCCCGCAACCAATACCCTTGGAAGCACAGGGGGGTGCCCCCGCGACTCTTGCTATGCAACGATGGCACACCTGTTGCTCTAGTTCCTTCGCGTATTCTTCTAATCCGATTGCAGCGACCATGGCACACCTTTCCTTCGCGCATGAGGTTTACATCTCTCTCCAAAAAGACTAACGCAAAAATCGGGCCGCATAATTTACTCCCTTCTGCCGAAATACGGGGCAATTCCAGACAAGAAGTCGAATTGCCTGTAACCCGTTGCGGTACTTAGCGCGCACTTTCGCACACCTGCGATATGTCGATTTCCACTACTTACGCTGCCCGTCGGTAGTTTCGTCGTACATTCCTTGCTTTCGATGGGTCGGCACCCGATTTGCGGCTTAGCTTCCTTCACGGAGCACTGTTCGGTGGCAACGGCTTTCCCATTAAGCCCAAATTCCAGGAGTTTCCTCATGGTCACACGTGCAAGAAAAGCCTCTATCTATGAACAGGCTCAACGCGAACACGAACTGCTTCATCAGAAACTCAAGTACTTGAACCATCAGCTCGCAAAGCGACAGATCCCCTTGAGAGAAATTGTCGAACTCCTCGACGGGTTGCGGGGCTTTTTTATCGCGCACTTTCAAAAGGAAGAGCGTGACGGCCTGTTTGAACTCATTGTGGCTCGCGCTCCTCATCTTTCTCGCCAAGCGAGCAAGTTGTCGCATGAGCATTTCGAATTGGTGGAACGACTTGACGGCTTGATTCGTTTTGCCCGCCGGGGCACGGGTCAACCTCTTTGCTGGTGGATGCTGGGCTTACGGATGCAGGACTTCACCAAGAAGTTGCAATTGCATGAGGCGGAAGAGAATGGCCTGCTGCAAATGGCGTATGCCGATGACTTGGGGACGAAGGATTAAACGCGGGGGCGATTAGGGGACATCCGCAAACGACAAGAACATTTCGCAATCTGTTCACGAACCCCGTCGGCTCGGCAAACGCTATCTCACGACGAATCCCATCTTCGTCTA
>JBGTEU010000402.1:0-13639 GCA_041747595.1 Bythopirellula sp. | reverse complement strand
AATTCGACGCAAACAGACGTGGCACCGCTGGAATGGTTTGCGATCCAATTCAGTCCTTCCCAAGCACTCACGACGGCGGAGCGCGAGTTGATGGTTGTTAGCAGCAGCATGTTTACTCGTTTGGACGCTCCCCCCGTCATCGGTCCGCCAGGATTTGACGGCGATGCCGACATCGATGGCAGAGACTTTCTCATTTGGCAAAGAGGCTTCGGTATAACCGAAGGTGCCACCCGCGAAGATGGTGATGCAAATCGCGATGGCCGAGTAGACGAACTTGACCTTGAATTGTGGCAAGTTGGCTATGGCTTGGGAGTGAATGTAGGACCTCCTACAGGCGACTTCAACCAAGATAGCTATGTCGATGAAATCGATCTCCTCGCATGGCAGGGAGGCTATGGTATTTACCGAACTGCCAATGCCCTGGGACAGGGGGATGCCAATGGAGATGGAAACGTTGACGGACGAGATTTTCTCATCTGGCAGCGTCAATACACGGGACCCGCTGCTGAAGAACCCGTTGGCGACCTCTCTGAAGAATTGACGAGCAATTCGGAGCCGGCAGCGATTGTTGTCATCGAGCTGGCGACAGATGGCGACTCGGCCGTGGTTGAGGATGTTGCACACACGGTCGCTGAGCCACCGGCTATCCCCGACCTAGCCATCGAATTGTCAGCCGAAGATATGGCGAACACAGTTCACCGCGGAAATTTTTGGCTGGAATCATCGCCTGTGTTCAATGGGGACTCGCGGCGAGAGTATCTCATGAAATTGGTGGTCGAAGACAATCTTGTTTTGCAGGAGTTGTCTGTTCACCCCGATGAAGAGATTCAAGAAACCGTCGTTGAGTCGAGCAAATCGAAAAGTGACGGAAGCCCGCCGCGCACTCGCCTCTCGTCAGAATTTTTAGAGGAAAGTTGGCGGGTCGATGCCGATTTGGTGATCGCGAATTGGCCAACGCTCTAAATGCAGGTTCAAGAAAGCTCGCTGGGAACAGGCTCGCCGTCGAGCGGCGGCTGTTGAGCCAAATCAAGGGCTTGTTGCTCGTCAATCTTGTTTTGCTCGGCGTGGCGCACTTGCTCGGCCAATTCTTCGCGGATGACGGGCAACTCGCGGGGTGCCTGAATGCCGATCCGCACGCCGCCGCTGCCGACCTTGATCACGGTGACGCTGATCTGGTCGCCGATGAGAATTCTCTCACCCACTTTTCGCGAGACGACTAACACGAGTGTGAACTCCCTTTCACGCCCTATTGCGGGGAAAGCAGTTGCAGGGTTTGCAGTGGAGGCTTTGCAAATCGAATCCATTTGCTGAGAATACGGCAAGGCCGGGTGAGCCGACGGCTCGCCCTGGACCTCACTAACCGTCACGCTAATGCTGGTCCTGGCCAATTGCAAGCAGTTGGTTGAGCGGCCTCCGGCATTTTTCCCGAAGAAAACTCAAGCCTGGGGTTTGGTTTGGTGGATTACGCAATCTGGGCTATTTAATGTCACTCGAATCTGAACTCATTGATTGGCTCGAAAAAAATTTGCCGACCGGCGCGCCGGTGAAGATTGCGCTCCGTGACGATGCCGCGGTGATTGCCGCCGGGAGCGCCGATTCGGTGGTGACGACCGACATGCTCACCGATGGTGTGGATTTCTTGCTCGAGGAAGTCGATCCGCAGCTTGTGGGTCAGAAAGCACTCGGCGCGAATCTCAGCGACCTCGCGGCGATGGCTGCGCGGCCGGTGGCGGCGTTTGTGTCGTTGGTGCTGCCGAGAGCCGGCACCAGCAAACTCTCGGCGTTGGAACTCGCAATGGAACTGTATCGCGGCATGATTCCCTTCGCGGAAAAGCACGGTATCATCATCGCCGGCGGCGATACCAATACCTGGGACGGCCCCCTGGCGATAAGCATAACGGCGATTGGCGAGACCACGTCACAAGGCCCGCTGACGCGCTCCGGCGCTAAAGTCGGCGACCAAGTGTTGGTAACGGGAGCTCTCGGCGGTAGCATTTTAGGCAAGCATCTTGCCGTCGAACCGCGCGTTGCCGAAGCGCTGCTGCTCAACGAACGTTTTAGGCTGCACGCGGGGATGGACATCTCCGATGGCTTGGCAATCGACGCCTCGCGACTCGCCAAGGCGAGCCGCTGCGGCATCGTACTCGACCTGAGCTTGATTCCCATTGCCGAAGCCGCTCACCGGCTTAGCAAACAAGATGGCCGTTCCCCACTCGAGCACGCCCTCGGTGACGGCGAGGATTTTGAATTGCTCTTGGCCGTACCGACCGACGCCGCGCGCGAGATTCTCAGCGCCCAACCGCTTGCGATCCCCATCACCCGCATCGGCGAAATCATCGCCGATCCCGGTTTATGGCAAGTCTCTTCCAACGGTCATCGAGAAGCATTAGAACCACGGGGTTACGAGCATCGGGCCGACGCATGAGCAGTTTCTATTTTCTCGCCTATAACGAAGCCGATACCGACCGCTTGGGCGCGTGGCTTGCCGAGGCGTTGCCCGTCGGCACCGTCGTCGCGCTTGTCGGCACGCTCGGGGCCGGCAAGACGCGGCTCGTGCAAGCGGTCGCCGCGGCGCTCGGCGTGCCCCGCGATGAAATCACAAGCCCCACGTTCGTGCTCGTGAACGAATATCTCGGCGGGCGCTTGCCCGTTTACCATTTTGATACCTATCGCCTGCGCGACGAAGACGAATTTCTTGAGCTCGGCCCCGAGGAATATTTCTCCGGCGTCGGCATCACCTTCGTCGAATGGGCCGACCGCTTCGAGCAGCTTCTACCCGCGGACTATCTCAAAATCGAAATCACTCCCGTCGGCGCCACGGAGCGCGAGTTCACGATTTCGGCACGGGAGGAGGGCGGTGTTTCAATCGTGAACGGATTGGACCAGATGTACGAATCAGAGAAATGAGCAGTCCAACACTGTTCTTGGCCGCCTACGGCAGATGATAATCGACGAACTCTCGGGGTCGCAGCACTGTGACGCCTCGAAATTCGCGGACCTTGAGCAACAACTTGTCGCCGCTGACGACATAAGGCGAGCCCGAGACCAACGCGCAGGATAGGAACTTGTCGTCGTCTGCATCCTCGCAAACCTGCTCTTCCAAAGGAGGACATTCCACGAACTCTGCATTAAGGGCCATCAACGTTAAAAAGGGCGCAGGGTCGATGCCGTGATGAGAGGCGGAAAGTTCGCCGCAAACGCGGTCGTACTCAGCCAGAATTTCGCGGGAGGCCGTCAACTTCAGGCGTTCCTCCTGCCAGGCTTCGAGAATAATGGCCGGTGGTCCGCCAAAGAAAATGCCCGACACAAACACGTTGGTATCGAGCACAATCTTCACGGCCGTTTCCGTACCTTGCGAATGGCGGCATCAATATCGGCTTTTTTGAGGCCGGCTTCCCGCGCTTGTTGCTGAGCTTCTTTCAGCATCAACTTGAATTCCGCGGGGGACGGTTTGGAGATGGTTTTTAGGATGATCGCATCTCCTTGTCCAAGAACAACGAATTGCGCCCCAGGCTCGAGTTTCAAGGCCTCACGTATTGCCTCCGGAATGACGACTTGCCCCTTCGAGGTCATTTTGGTGGTCGATACGGTGGACATGCAATACTCTCCCAAGAATTGAAATCTTACCAGTAAGATCAAGTATAGCTTGGATTCTGCACGAAATCAAGTTTGAAGCGCACGAGTTACTGCGCAAGAATTGCCGTGCGATCACAGAATATACTTGCTCTGATCTTCATCTTCGACGATGTCGGCCAGGCGCTCATTGACGTACGCGGCGTTGATTTCCACGCGGCCCATGTGCATGTCGGGCGCGGCGAAGCTCAATTCCTCGAGCAGCCGCTCCATGATCGTGTGCAGCCGGCGGGCACCGATGTTTTGCGTCGTTTGATTCACTTGAAACGCGAACGTCGCCAACGCGTCGATGGCATCTTCGAGAAACACGACCTCGACCCCCTCGGTCTGCATCAGGGCGACATACTGCTTGGTGAGCGCGTTCCGCGGTTCGGAGAGAATCCGCACGAAATCTTCCTTCACCAGCGCGTCGAGTTCCACGCGAATCGGGAACCGCCCCTGCAATTCCGGCATCAGGTCGCTTGGCTTGGTCGTGTGAAACGCCCCCGCCGCGACGAACAGCACGTGGTCGGTCTTCACGTAGCCGTATCGCGTTTGCACGGTCGTGCCTTCGACGATGGGCAGCAAATCCCGCTGCACCCCCTGGCGTGAGACGTCGGCCCCGCGGCCCCCCTCGCTCGCCACGACCTTATCCATTTCGTCGACAAAAATAATCCCCGTGTTCTCGGCGAGCTCCACGGCCTGGGCGTTCACTTTTTCTTGATTGATGAGGGCCTCGCACTCCTGGTCGAAAATCACTTTTCGTGCCTCGTCGACGGTCATTTCACGGCGGACGACATTCTTCGGCAGAATTTTTTCGAGCATCCCCTGCATGTCGAAATCCATCGTGTCGCCACCGGGTCCCCCCATACCGGGGATCATCATCGCGTGCGCCTTTTGCTCGATGGTCAGCTCGACGTTGCGATTTTCGAGTTCGCCCCCCACGAGCATCGCCCGCATTTTCTCGCGAGTCCGCTCGAACCGTTCCGGCGATTCCGCGGTATCGGCTCCCACGTCAAAGGACGACGGCATCGGCGCGAGCAAATCGAGCAAGCGCTCCGTCACCCGCCGCTCGGCCTCTTCCTTGACGTTTGCCATCTCCCGCTCTCGCACCAAGCCGATGGCATTTTCCACCAACTCGCGGACCATGCTCTCCACGTCCCGGCCGTAGTAACCGACCTCGGTGTACTTGGTCGCTTCGACTTTGATGAACGGCGCGCCGGTGAGATTGGCCAGCCGCCGCGCGATCTCGGTCTTGCCGACGCCGGTGGGGCCGATCATCAGAATATTTTTGGGTGCGACCTCTTTCCGCATCTCTTCGTCGAGTTGCTGGCGACGCCAACGGTTGCGGATCGCCACGGCGACAGCCTTCTTGGCGTTGGCCTGACCGACGATGTGCCGGTCGAGATGCTCCACGATTTCCTTGGGGGTGAGATTCTTCACTTGAGTTCTTCGATGGTGATGTTGCGGTTTGAGTAAACGCAGATCTCGCCGGAAATTTCGAGCCCTGCCCGCACGATCTCGGCGGCGGAAAGCGAACTGTGCTTAATCAGTGCCCGCGCCGCGGCGAGCGCGTAATTCCCGCCCGAGCCGACGCCGATGATGCCGTCGCTCGGTTGGATGACGTCCCCCGTGCCGGAGACCAACAGCGAATGCTCGGCATTCACCACCGCGACCAAGGCTTCGAGCCTTCGCAGGGCCCGATCCATCCGCCATTCCTTGGCGAGCTCGGTACAAGCCCGCGGCAAGTTCGAGGGATGATCCTTGAGTTTTCCTTCGAGCCGTTCCATCAAGGCGAAGGCGTCGGCCGCCGCGCCGGCAAAACCGACGAGCACCTTGTCGTCCATCAGTCGGCGAATCTTCACCGCGTCGGACTTCACCACGGTTTGACCCATGGTGACCTGCCCGTCTCCGCCGATGGCGACCTGGCCGTTATGCCGCACGGTGAGAATGGTGGTGGAACGAATCTTCATGGCGACTCAAGAATTGAAATTGGTTTTGAACTGCGAAGCCAAGTATTTTCGCTCAGACATGCGTCGCTGGCTAGGGGGGCGAATTTTACCGCAGAGGCGCCGAGTCGCAGAGAAAGCATGTCATCTTGACACGGGCAAAAGCATGTCATCCCGAGAGAGTCCCGACGACCGAGGGATCTGGGTTGTTCTCTCAAACGTAGTCCAGTGCGTGTGGCGGGTGAACCCAGATTCTTCTGTCGCCTAGGCTCCATCAGAATGACTTGAACTACTCACCCACTCACTTCCCCTTCGGCAGCTTCTTCACCTTGCACAACCACTTCTTCTGATTCGCCGCGCGGCCGCATTTTGTGCAGATGTACGTCGGCTCGGCCACGATCCGCATCAAGAGATCAAGGTGATGCTCCAGTTGCGACTTCGACCAATGGCAAATCTCTTTGGTGGGTAGGTCTTTGTCTGCCAACGAATACTCCAGAAGGATCAATCACGAAGGACACAAAGATCACCAAGCGAAATCTTTGTGTGTTTAATGCCTTTGTGGTTATTGTAACTCCGCCATATCATAGAGGGCAGTCAACAAAAATCCCCCTCCCCAGTACTCTGGGGAGGGGTTAGGGGAGGGGCAGCATTGAATTCGTTGCTAACAAAACCCTCCCCCACTGTTTTTTATGATCATGGCCTCCCTGCAAGGGAGGGGGATTTTATAAGAACCACTTTATTCTCAACTTACTCACCCACTCACTTACTCACCTACTCACATGTCTTTACCCAAAAGCCCCGAGCTCATGCGACCCGTCGATACGGGTTTGCTGGTAATCGACGTCCAAGACCGCGTCCTCGCGGTGCAACCCGAGGGGGCGCGGATCGTTTGGAACATTCGCCGCCTGTTGGATGGAGCAAAGATCCTCGGCGTCCGCGCGGCTTGCACGGAACAATATCCCGAGAAGCTCGGACCCACCGTCCCAGCGCTTGCCGAACGGCTCGCTGACAAAGCTTCAAGCAAACTCAGCTTCAGTTGCGGTTCGTGCGGCGAGATTTTTGACGCCTGGCGATCAGCCGGCATCCACCGCGTACTGGTGTGCGGCATCGAAACCCACGTCTGCGTCCAACAAACGGTGCTCGACCTGCTGGCCGCGGGCTATCAAACGTTGATCGCCGCCGACGCCGTCGGCTCGCGACACGCATTCGACCACGAAATCGCGCTGCGAAGAATGGAAGCCTCGGGCGCGCTATTAACCACCACAGAAGCCGCCCTCTTCGAATGGTGCGGCGTGGCGGGGACGAGTGAGTTTAAGGAGATGAGTCAGTTGGTGAAGGAAGAGATGGGGAGTAACCACGGATAGAATTTTAGGCGAGCCGTAAGCGTAATCGCCCGGAGTAGAACCACGATTAGCGACGTATAAGTACATGCAATATCACGACAGTTAAAAGCAACATCGAACTCGTTGGTTCCGGCACAGTGACTGCAATCCAGCCATCGTCAACATATTCGAACGAAGTGAAATGTAGACTTGTTTCGTTGTTCTCGATAGTTCCCGGGGGAACTCCCGGCAGCTGTGTCGAGTTAATCTCTCTCCCTGGATCAATACCATAAGAAAGACTTGCCTCTTTACTGCCTGGTGATGAGCGACCAAATGTTAATCTGGGCTTTGGCAGCGTGGATTCTTCGAATATGACGCTGCTGGAAAAGATGAAGTCGAGCACGCTGATTTTGTTGCTTCGTTCTACGGGTGGAATTCCGAAGTGCCGATCTGTTGCAATGAGGCTGAGAGTAGAATGCTCCACGCCATTGTAACCGGAGTCAATCACGAACGACTCGATCATCAATGTGACGAAACCATTGTTCCGGGAAATGCTGTGTGCCCCGAAGGGTGAGGTAAAACTTACTGACCAATTTAAAAAATTTTGCGGGGTTATCTTTCCCAGCGTTCCGTCTGTAGTGATATATCCACCGTCAAATGACCATCCCGGCTTTGACACAGCTTGCGGAAGCATTTGATATGTGATGCCAGCCGACAGAGGATCAGAAAATGCCCCGACGGTAAGCAACAATAATCCAATTCGTAATATCCTAGTGCGAAATCTCATGGTGGCATCCGTGCATACAAAGGTAGGCGTCAATTCATAATGCCTAATATACGAGTGCACGGCACAATTAACCTACATCAAATACCCCCATGCATTCGTGCGATTTGTCTGATTCGTAGTTTCCGGATCTGCTCCGGGCGCTGACACTTACGGCTCGCCTAATTTTTCCAAATCGCCGCTTCTTCGCCATCGAGACGCAGCGTCAGGCACTTTGCACTGCCGCCTGCCTTCACGAATTCTGAGAGGGGCGTTTCGAGGGGGGTGTAGCCGAGCGAACGGAGCAAATCGTGAAGTCGCGGGCAACCGGTGTTGGTGATTACCGTCTTGCCGACGACCACCGCGTTGCAAGCGAAGCTGCGGGCCTCGGCTTCCTCAACGGCGTGCAGCTTGGGGATGTGCTCGGCGAGGACCCGTCGGCCGTAGTCGTCAAAAGCCGCGGGATAGTAAATCGCCTCGCCGTCGGCCAGCGGGCAAAAGCAGGTGTCGAGATGGTAGTAGTAAGGATCGGTCAGTTCCAGCGGCAGGACCCGCACGCCGAGCTGCTCGCCGATTTGTTGGTGGCCGCGGGCGTCGCTTCGCATGCGATAGCCGGCAAAGAGGGTATCGCCGCAGAAGAGGGCGTCGCCGGCTCCTTCGAAATGCATCCCCGTGGGCGGGTAGGTCACCTGCCAGCCGTGGGTTTCCATCCATGCGCGGAAGTGGGATTCTTCTCCTTGTCGCTGCGGATGCTTGAAATGGGCGAGCACCGCCCGTTGGTGGTAAACGAGCGCGGCATTGGCGGTGAAGACCAAATCGGGGAGCCCCTCGATGGGCTCGACCTCGGAAGTGACCGCCCCGGTGCTTTCGAGGACATTCCGCAGATCGGTCCACTGCTTCACGGCAAGGGGGTGGTCCACTTGCCGGGCTGTGTTCATCCACGGATTGATTTCGTAGTGGATGCCGTAATACACGGGCGGGCACATGAGGAGGTGGGGAGTGGGCATATTTTATATTTGGTTGAACAGGAGGTAGCAGAGGGAGCGGAGTGTGTGTCATCCCGAGAGAGGCAGCGTAGAGGTCATCCTGAGGGGAGTTGTACGACCCGAAGGATCTGGCCTGCAGTACCAATCCGTATCGCCGAACGTGTCATGATGGAATCCAGATTCTTCAGTCGCCTAGGCTCCCTCAGAATGACAATTTTCTCCTATCCATTTTCTTCCAGCCGTTTTACTTCACTCACCAGCGCACGGAGGAACGGTTCAACGTCAGTCACCAGCCCCACGGTTTGGAAGCTGCCGCGGTCGTTGAGTTTGATCACCGTCGAGGGATTGATGTCGACGCAGACGACTTTCACGCTCGCGGGCAGCAGGTTTCCGACGGCAATCGAGTGCAACGTCGTGGCGATCATCAAGCAAAACGTGACATCGCGAATCGCGGCACGCATCAGTCGTTGGTTTTCGAGGGCGTCGGTCACGACGTCGGGGAGGGGACCATCGTCGCGGATGCTTCCCGAGAGGATGAAGTCGACGTTATTTTTGACGCACTCGTACATGATGCCCGATTTTATCGCCCCTTGTTCGACGGCGGCTTTGATCGTACCGAGGCGGCGGACGCGGTTGATCGCCCGCAGGTGGTGTTCGTGCCCGGCGTCGGCGAGGCTCCCCTCGCTGACGTTCACGCCGAGGCTCGTGCCGAACATGGCTTGCTCGATGTCGTGGGTGGCCAGGGCGTTGCCGGCGAAGAGTTTATGAATGTACCCGCCGCGGATGAGCTCGCTCACCAGCGAACCGCTCCCCGTGTGGACGATGGCGGGGCCGCCCACGAGCAAGGACTTGCCGGGACCATTTCGATTTTCACTCTGTTTATTATTGAAGAGGAGCTGTGCGATTTGTCGAATGACGACCCCTTTGGGTTTCTCGGTCGAGACGGCGCTGTTCATGAACGCGAAGGCGTGATCTTGCTGCGTGCGTTCGAGTGGAAAGACCCGCGTGCCCGCGTGGCCGACGACAATCGGCATGCCGAGCTCGACGTCGGACATGGCGACGCACCGGGCGGCGTTCGTTTTGGGATCGACCGTGATTCCGCAATCCATTTCTTGTTCGCCCACGCCGTGCCACTTGCCGTCGAGGCGGACTTCGGTCTCTTGATTGGTCGTGCTGTAGAACCCTTCGGGAAACGCCCCGGCGATGTCGGCCGCGGCGAGTCGGCAATCGCTGCCCGAAGTCGGTACCGCACCGTGGTCGGAAATCTGCGCGAGAATTTCTTGCAGGGCGTCATCCGTGTCGGCACGGACCTCGACGAGCGCGAAGCTGGGGTCGTTGCGTTCCTGGCCGATGGTGATGTGCTTGATGCGAAAATTTCCCCCCGACGTGGTGATGCAGTCGAGGACTTTCGGCAGGATCAGGCTGTCGATAATGTGCCCGCGGACTTCCACGTCTTCGACGGGCCCGTGTTGTTCGGTGGCCGAGGTTTCAAGCGTCATGGTTCACCGCGGTTTGTGTGAGATATTCGTGTTAGGAAATTCTAGTGTGTGGGGCGTCGTGAGTTGAGTCGAATCGTCATTATTTCGCTCCGTTACTTGCAATGGTTGGCGTGATTAGGAGCGCGGAGCAAGCTCCGCGGCTAAATATGCGACGAAACAGGGCGTAACAACCGTGTCTTTCCGTAATTGGGGAATCGCCGTATATTGAGGGTCTGTTTGAAACTCAAAGCCGCCTATTTCCCGGACCGCGTGGCGGGCCGGCCAGGGGGCAGCAAATAACGTATTGCGATGACGATGAACGAAGAAAACAAAGAACAATCGCCGTGGGATTCCCTGATCGGCGATCTTGGCGTGGAAGTCAAGCCCGAGGCATTGGAGCGGAAGCAACCCGCGCCCCAGTCGTTGCCTGCCGTGGGTAAAGAGCGAAAAGAAGTGGCACCCCCGGTCGCGGCACCGAGCGATTGGTCGGGATTGGCTTCGTCGCTGGGACTGGAGGTCCCGCCGGAAGAACCGCCCCTCAAAAAAGCGGAGCCCGCTGCTAAGAAGCAAGCGGAGCCCAAACGCGAAGAGAGGCCGCGTGAGGAAAAGCAACGCGAGGAAAGACCCCGCGAACCGAGACAACGCGACGAACGGCAGCGGGAAGGGAAACCGCGCGAAGAACGGCCGCGTCCCGAGCGGCAGCGTTCCGATCGTAAGGGTTCCGATCGAAAGAGTGCCGACGTTCGAGGCGAAGAGAAAAAGCCGGCACGATCCGAGGATCGCCCCCGCGGCCGAGAGCGAAAACGTGAGAAGCCGGTCGAAGTGGAAGAGGAAATCGTCTTCGAAGAAATCCTCGGTGATTCGACCGATGAATTCGAGAAGGATTTTGACGAGACCGAAGTCACGACCGAAGAGCCTCAAACCGCGGAAGAGAAAGAGCAGCAACGGATTTCTGGCGAAGCCGCTCGCAGCGCGTTCGATGCCCTGTTCTCCGCCGATGCG
Source organism: Bythopirellula sp. (assembly GCA_041747595.1). GTDB lineage: Bacteria > Planctomycetota > Planctomycetia > Pirellulales > Lacipirellulaceae > Bythopirellula. The sequence goes on along the minus strand of JBGTEU010000402.1, from coordinate 2,527 downwards.
GTGAACTGGGGAAGTGCGTTCGTGTCGCCGCGGACAAATGTCGAGTCGTCGTTCTTATTCACCGAAGGCGAGGAAGCCGTCTTCGAGGAAGACATTCCCGAGACCGGCGCCGCCTACGACGAAGAGGAAGGCGAAGACGGAGAAACCAAAAAGCGTCCGCGCCGCCGTCGCCGTGGCGGTCGTGGTCGAGGCCGCAAGAGCGAGCGCTCGGAGACGACCGAGGACGAAGCACAAATTGAAGAAACAACGCTCGACGACGATGCGGTTGAAAGAGACGAGGACTCCGAAGCAGGTCCCTCTGACGAGACGGAGGAAGGTCGGGACAGGCCCCGCCGTCGTCGCCGTCCCCGAGGGGGTCGATCTCGCCGCACTGAAGAACCTGATAGCGGTCCCGAGCTGGATGAAACCCAGGTTCGCCGCCGGATTGCCTCCCATATGGGTGAAGACGACAGCGACGTCGAGGACGACGACGACGATGAGGAAGGGAATTCGGAAGACGGTGTTCGCTCGAGCCACCGCAATCTGCCCACGTGGAATGACGCGATCGGCGCGATTGTCGAAACGAATCTTTCTCAGCGGAGCAAGGCCCCTCCGAAGCAACAGAATTCTCCCCGTGGTCGCGGTCGCGGCGGCCGTCGCCATAAAAAGTCGTAGCGATTTATTGCTCCTACAGTGGTCTAGCTTATGAATTCTGGCAGCGTTGTTGGGAATGTCGTCGATATTCGGGGCCGGCGAATTTACGCGGCGGAAGTGAAATTTCTCGACGGCCGAATCGCTTCGGTCGAACCGGTTGATGCACAGCCGAAACAATTCTTGCTCCCTGGTTTTATCGACGCCCACGTCCACGTGGAAAGTTCGATGCTTGTGCCCAGCGAATTTGCGCGGGCCGCGGTGACGCATGGCACGGTGGCCACGGTTAGCGATCCGCACGAGATCGGCAACGTGCTCGGCGTTGCGGGAGTGGAGTACATGCTCGCGAATGCAGCGACGTCGCCGCTCAAGTTTTTTTTTGGCGCGCCGTCCTGCGTTCCCGCCACGACGTTTGAAACCGCCGGGGCGACAATCACGGTTGACGAAGTGAAAGCCTTGCTCGCCGATTCTCGGATTGTTTATCTGAGCGAGATGATGAATTTCCCCGGCGTGCTCGGCGGCGACCCCGAGTGTTTGGCGAAGATCAACGCCGCCCAAGCCGTGGGCAAGCCGGTGGACGGTCACGCGCCCGGCTTGCGGGGTGAGGATGCCAAGCGTTACATCGCGGCGGGAATCACCACCGATCACGAGTGCTTCACCATAGAGGAAGCGCTCGACAAGATCGCGGCGGGGTGCAAGATTTCGATCCGCGAAGGTTCCGCCGCTCGGAATTTTGATGCGCTCTACACGCTCATCGGCGAGCATCCGCAGCAAACGATGCTCTGCAGCGACGACAAGCATCCCGACGAATTGTTGGTGGGTCATATCAATCTGTTGGTTCGGCGAGCGGTCGAACGGGGGATCGACGCCTTCGATGCCCTGCAGGCGGCGTGTCTCAACCCGATCGACCATTACCGATTGAACGTGGGGCAACTGCGACCCAGCGATCCGGCTGATTTCATCGAGATTGATTCGCTCGAGAAATTCAACGTCAGTCGAACATGGCTCGATGGGCAGCTTGTCGCCGAGAACGGCGAAACAAAAATTTCTCGCATCGAGCCTGAAGTGGTCAATAAATTTACAGCCGAGCACGTCGAGCCTGCGACTCTGGCGGTCAAGGCCGACGGGGAAACCTTGCAAGTGATCGAAGCGCTCGACGGCCAGTTGATTACCAACAGCTTGTCGCTGCCACCGAAGGTGGAAGCAGGCAAGGTGGCGAGCGACACGAAGCGCGACATCCTGAAATTGGTTGTGATCAATCGCTACACGAAAGCGCCGCCGGCCGTGGCGTTCATCAAGAATTTTGGCTTGAAGCGTGGAGCGATCGCGTCGAGCGTCGCCCACGATTCGCACAATGTGATTGCCGTCGGCACGAATGACGCGGATCTTGCCGCGGCCATCAACGAGGTCATGACGGCCGGAGGTGGGTTGTCGGCAGTGTGCGGCGACGAGAATGTCAAACTCGTGTTGCCACTCCCCGTGGCGGGATTGATGGCGACCGGCACGTGTGCCGAGGTGGCCGAGGCCTACCAGAAACTCGATGCCGCGGTGAAGTCGTGGGGTTCGCCGCTACGGGCCCCCTACATGACGCTGTCGTTCATGGCACTCTTGGTGATTCCCGCTCTAAAACTGAGCGACCTCGGCCTTTTCGATGGCGGCAAGTTTGAGTTCACTCCGCTTTTGAAGTAAGAAGTACGAAGTAAGGAGACACGATGAGCGATCCCTTCATGGAAGCGGCGATTGCCGAAGCCCGGGCGGGACTGGCCGAGGGGGGCATTCCTATCGGATCGGTGCTGGCGATCGACGGCAAGATCGTGGGCCGAGGACACAACCGGCGGGTGCAAAAGGGAAGCGCGATTCTGCATGCCGAAATGGATTGCCTGGAAAATGCCGGGCG
>JBGTEU010000401.1:0-3325 GCA_041747595.1 Bythopirellula sp. | reverse complement strand
AAAGAATAAATGGTGTGTGAAGAAAGGTAACTTACTCGGATTGGCGAGTAGGTTAGTAAGCGAGCAAGCGTTGGTTAGGCGAATTACTTACTCACCTAATCACTTACTCACTCTTTCACACCATTAATTCAACCACACACGATAGAGCGCATGCAGGCGCAGAGAAGGATGGCCGGGTGGGCTGCCGAGTTCCCGAACCAAATAAGCGGTCGATAAATCCGGAGGAAGAACTGCGGGTGCCGGGGCAAACACAACAGAGGCATGATCCTGCTGCGTCGATTCGTTTTGTTTCGGAGCAGTGGTCGTGGGTGCGGGGGCATCGGCACAACAGGGGCAACCAACGCTTTGGAAACTTCCGCAGGCGGAAAGTATCTGTTGGTGATCCGATTGGGCGGCACAGCAGGGTTTCTTCGAGCAGCAAGAAGACTTTTTGTCGCTATCCTGTGAGCAACATCCCTTTTCACTGCACCGACAAGGCTGCGTCGCCCACGCGGGGACCACTAATCCCACGGAGACGAGGGAAAGCAGCAGTGCCCGAAAGTAGAAATTGGCGAGAAACATAAATTGCCTTGGCTGTCGCTTGAGCTTATCAACGTTATTATACGCAATTTCCGGCAGGTGAGTTCAGGGCAGTTTTGGCCGGGGAATGCACCCCCCCGGGCTTTGGCAAATTTTAATTCCCCAAAGCCTTATCGGATATGTCCTTACGACACCAAGCTCCGTCCCAGCGGATGCACTTCACGGCCGTGTAGGCCTGCAATTTCGCGGCGGCAATGCTGCTCCCGAGCGCGGTCACCCCCAGCACGCGCCCCCCGGTGGTGACCACCTGGCCATCGCGAAGCTGCGTGCCGGCGTGGAACACCTTTGCGTCGGGAACCGCGGCGGCTTCGGTGAGTCCGCGGATTACGTGCCCTTTGGTGTATTTACCCGGGTAGCCTTCGCTGGCCATCACAACGCAAACGGCCGGTCGGGGATCCCATTTCATGCGGGGTGCTTCGCCGAGTCGTCCGTCGGCCGTCGCTTCGAGCACGTCGACCAAATCGCTTTGCAATCGCAACATGAGTGGCTGACACTCGGGATCACCGAAGCGGACATTGTATTCGAGCACCTTGAGCCCTTGCTTGGTGATCATCAGCCCGGCGTAAAGCACGCCTTTGAACGGCCGGCGCATCCGCTTGAGTTGGTGGACCGTGGGGACGAGCACTTTTTCTTCGATGCTGCGCATCAACTCGTCAGTCACCAAAGGGGTCGGACTATACGCCCCCATGCCGCCGGTGTTAGGTCCTTTGTCACCATCGTGAGCCGGCTTGTGATCCTGCGCGGCGGGCATCGTGATAATCGTCTGACCGTCGGTGATCGCCAGCACGCTCGCTTCTTGACCCACTAGCCGATCCTCGATAACAAGCTGGTTCCCCGCCGCGCCGAATTCCTCGCTCCCGGCGATTCGTTCGACCGCTTCGAGGGCTTCCTCGCGATTGGCACAAACGATCACGCCCTTACCCGCAGCCAGGCCGTCGGCTTTCACCACCATCGGCAAATCTTCGCGATCGGTAAGAAACGCGCGTGCGCTCGACGCATCTCGGAACGTGCGGAAGTCGGCGGTCGGCACGTCCGCGTTGCGAAGCAAATTCTTGCAAAAGACTTTACTCGCTTCGAGCTCGGCGGCTTGCTTGCTGGGACCGAATGTGCGAATACCCGCCGTTGTGAATACGTCTGAAATTCCCGCGGCGAGCGGCGCTTCGGGACCGATCACGGCGAGATCGATGGCGTTTTGCTTGGCGAACTTCAACAGGGCCGCGACGTCGCTGTCGGCGATGTCGACATTTTGAATCGGCGCGGCCGTCTCGCCGGCCGTCCCCGCGTTGCCGGGTGCCACGAAAATCTGCGAAATGCGCGGACTTTGGGCGATCTTCCACGCCAACGCGTGCTCTCTGCCTCCGCCACCAACCACCAAGACCTTCATGACCACCCCTCAGTCCCGCTACCGTTTGCCGCTCTAAGAATCGCCAATGACAATCCGCGAGATTTTACCGTAAACAGCTTGCCGAGGTAATCGGCCCACTTTGGCCGAAGAAGCGTCGGAGACCGATTTTCCCCGTGATTCCTGGGGAACCCAGGACTCTGTCTTGTCACGGTTATTTTGAGCTTGTCCAGGCTGTTCAGGTTGGCAATATGTCTTTGGGGGCCAACTTTGCCAATTTGGCCAATTTGGTCATGTTGGCCGCATCTTTTTACTGGCCAAGTTGCGTCGTGCGTAAGTCCTAAGTCGTTGGTCGTAAGTGAAAATAGGAAACTCACGACTTAAATCTAACGACTTACGACTCCAGCTTGTTTAGGTTGTCCAGGTTGTTCAGGTTGGCGCCCCCTGTTGTGCGCGCCGGTTGGTTAAGTTCATGCCATTTCGTATTAGTCACAGCTTGAATCTGCCGTGTTTTCTCGAAGGGGACAGGTTTCCAATTCAAAATCCCCGTGTTTTTCCCGAAGCGGCCAAGATTTGCCGAAGGGGACAAGGATTCAGGGGGACTATGGGACGGTGGGACTATCGGACGATGGGACTGTGAGAGCGCGCACCGCTAGCGCAGATGATGGGACAGTCCTCAAGTCCAATCGTCCCTATGTCCGTTAGTCCTAATTCCAGATTATCAAAGAACGCTGCCACAGTGATATCGGCGTAAGTACACGCAATTCATGGCGTCAACACACGATGGTGCGACACCCATTATCGCGATTAAGAAGAGCGTTTCCACAACGATTTTTGGCCGCTTGTCGGAATTTTTTAAACGCAGAGAACGCGGAGGAAGAAGGAACCGCTGATGCACGCTGATATGCACCTATTAGTGCGAAAACTCGGACACGGTAAAAGCCCGATATATGGACCTGCCCCCTTTGCTTTCCCTACGGCCGATCAATTCGCGCAGTGTATCGAACCAATGCCACCGCGGCCAAAGAGTCGCTGGCAACCGCCAAATACCATCAGTCCCGCAGCCAGTAACAGCGAAGACGGCTCCGGAATATATTGCACGAGTCTCCCGTTGAAACTTAATGTGCGGTTTGACACTGGGCCCTTTCGCAATCCCCATAAAACGTCGAAGTACTCTTTTGGGTTTGGCGGCATAAAGGGTAAGGCAGCGGACACGATTGGGTCTTTCTTGCGACGAAAAAACATTATAAATTCGGCATCATCTACTAGGCCTGGGAAGTCGACGTGGATAAAAACGTCGCTGTCGCTGAATGCCAAAAAATTTACTTGGTCGTCAGCCGCACAACAGTTTTCCGGCAAGACATGGATCGCAAACTGGTCGACAGGCGTGCTGCTGAAACTGCC
>JBGTEU010000400.1:0-6941 GCA_041747595.1 Bythopirellula sp. | reverse complement strand
CCTGCTAAACTTTCGGGCCTGTGCCGATTGTGGCATCAAGCCTTGCGGGTGGGATAAAGTGGACCGCCTCATGCGGTCCAGGTGGGTTGGGGTCGCGCTTTTGATATCGTCTTTTCGGGGTTAAACTCTCTACATCTCACTTGCTGAAACGACGATTTCATTTCGCGATCCAATAATAGTGTCATCCCGAGGGAGGCTTGCCGACCGAGGGATCTGGGTTCCGCCCGCACCCGTATTCATGTGCGTGCTCAGGCAGAACCCAGATTCCTCAAGTCGTCAAACTCCATTCGGAATGACATTTGAAGGATATCCCTATGGCCAAGCAATTGTTTCCAGGTTTCCCCAAGGGGCTGGTTTCATTTTTGAACGAACTAGCCAAGCACAACAATCGCACCTGGTTCGAAGCGAACCGCGAACGGTACGAACGTGACGTTCGCGAGCCGGCTTTGGAATACATCACCGCGATGGCGGGTCCGCTGAAAAAGATTTCGCCCCACTTCACGGCGATTCCGAAAAAGGTGGGCGGCTCGCTGATGCGGATTCACCGCGACGTGCGTTTCTCGAAAGATAAAAAGCCGTACAAGACGAACCTGGGAATTCAATTTCGCCACGCGGCGGGGAAAGACGTGCATGCCCCCGGGTTTTATTTTCACGTCGATCCGCACGACGTGTTCCTCGGCGCGGGGATTTGGCATCCCGAGTCCGAACCGCTCCGTCGCATTCGCGATGCGATCGACGAGGATCCCGCCGCTTGGAAGCGTGCCAAAAGCAACAAACTCTTCGCGGCGATGTTTGAGCTTTCGGGCGACACTCTCCGCCGTCCCCCGCAAGGATTTTCCGCCGATCATCCGCTCATTGTTGATCTCAAGCGTAAAGATTTCATCGCGATCCATCGCATGGACAACGACGATTTACTCGAACCGGCCATTCTGGAGCGTACGGTCGAAGCATTCAAGGTTGCGAAACCGCTGATGGGGTTTCTGTGTCGAGCGGTGGGGGTGAAATTTTAGGAGTGTAGGCCGGAACAAGCCGTGCGCAGTTCCGGCAATGCTAACGTGCTAGAGTGCCGGAACAGCGCTACCGCTCGTTCCGGCCTACAAACTGGGTTCACCCTTCACACGCACAAGAATACGGGTGCGGGTGTGACCCAGATCCCTTCCGCCTCCGGCGGACCAAGGCTCCCTCGGGATGACATTTTGCGGGCCTCGTTCGGAATGACACTTTTTTCCCCCGCCGCAGAGAAACCCGCTTGACGCACATTTACTGTACTAGTACAATTAGTACAGTGAGGTCGTCATGCGGTTTACATGCGATACATCTAGCCGAACCCCCATCTATCGCCAACTGATCGAGCAGGTCCGCTCGGGGGTGGCGCGGGGGCGATTACTGCCCGGGGAGCGATTGCCCTCGGTGCGGCAGTTGTCGCGGGAATTGGTCGTCAATCCGAACACCATCGCCCGCGCTTACACCGAACTCGAACGCGACGGCACGCTGATCACCCAGCAAGGTCGGGGCGTGTTCGTGGCCGAGCCCCGCAACGACCTCACCAAACGGGCCCGGCAACGGCACCTGGAAGAGCAACTCGAGCAGTTGATTGTCGAGGCCGTTCATCTGGGTTTCTCGGCCGACGAATTCGTGGCGCTCTTGCACAAGCGTATGGAGCAATTCGCTTTTCCCTCTTCCTCCCCCAGCGAGGCCTCCTCATGACGGACGTTATACGGACCGACGGGCTGACCAAGTTCTATGGCACCAAGTGCGTGGTGAACCGGTTGAATCTGCGGATCCAGCAGGGGCAAGTTTATGGCTTCCTTGGCCGCAATGGCGCGGGCAAGAGCACGACGATCAAGATGTTGATGGGCATGGTGCAGCCCGATAGTGGCGGAGCAGAACTCTTGGGCGAGTCGATCACCGATATGAAGCCCGAGACCCGCGGGCGAATCGCTTACATTGCCGAAGGGCATCCGCTCTACAACTGGATGACCGTTGCCGAAGCCGTGCGGTTTTCGCGCTCCTTTCACCGACAATGGAACAACACGCTGGCGGAGCAAATTCTCGACCACTTCGAATTGCCTCGGAAACGTAAACTTCGGCGGCTTTCCAACGGCCAGCGGGCACAGGTCTCCTTGGCGATTGCGGTGGCACCCGAGCCGGAGCTCTTGATTCTTGATGATCCCACGCTGGGGCTCGACACCGTGGTACGGCGAGATTTTCTGGAATCGCTCATACAGATTATCCAGCGTGAAGGCCGCACGATCTTGTTCAGCTCTCACATCCTCGGCGACGTGGAGCGGGTGGCCGACCGCATCGGCGTGATGGTCGACGGCGTGTTGCGAGTGGATTGTCCTACGGACCATTTTCGCGAATCGGTGAAGAAGCTGGTTCTCGATTTCGCCGGTCCCGCGCCGGAGGATTTTACTTGCCCCGGCTTGGTGAATTCTTGGAACCTCGGCTCGCAGCTGGAGTTGGTGTTGGTCGGGTACGACGAGGAGCAACGTGCGGCGGTTGAGTCGCTCGAGCCGCGGAACATTGAGATCGTGGATTTGAATTTAGAAGAAGCGTTTATCGAATACACCCGCGGCCGGCGACGGTCGCTTCCCTTCCTTGCACAGGAGACGGGCGATGATCAAAGCACTCGCGATCAAGGAGCTGCGTGAGTCGTTGGGCGTGACGGTGCTTGCGGCACTTGCCATGGCGTGGCAGGTTATGAATTGTATGGGCCGGGACCCGCTACAAATATTCTCCGGAAGTTTAGTGAACACGAATCATCTCGCTTTCGTCAGGGGCGATGGATTCTATGATTGGGCCGTTATCGCCATTGGTGCCTTCGCGATACTCTTGGGACTTAAACAATCAGCATGGGAACTACAGCACGGCACCTATTACTATTTGCTGCATCGACCTATGTCGCGGCGGTTGATGTTCGCGGTCAAGTTGGCGGTAGGTGCGAGTCTGGTGGTGGCGGTGTTGTCGGCGGCCATCCTGATTTATGGCGCCTGGGCCGCTGTGCCCGGGCATTTGTCAGCTCCGTTCGAATGGTCGATGACCCTTGATTCGTGGATTCTCGCCGCTGCCCTGCCCTTGGTTTACCTGGGAGCATTCTTGAGCGGCGTCCGTCCAGGCCGATGGTTCGGCACGCGGCTCGCGCCACTCGCGGGAGCAATGTTCTTAGTTCTCTTTGTCTGCATCCTTCCGTTTTGGTGGTTGCAGTTGCCCGTTCTGCTGCTGGGGTATGTGAGTTGGCTGGCGGCGATTGACTATTATTCTCAGACGCGTGATTACTAAACCGAGGTGAATCATGAAACAACAGAGCACTGTACGTTTGGTGACGGTTGCGTTTGTCTTAGCGATCAGCTTTGGGGTGACGTGGGGGTTTGGTCTGGGATGGGTCGGCAGCTTTGTGCAATCGCTCATTGGTCAGTCCGATATGAATGATTACGAAGACATCGTCGTTGATCACTACGGTAATCCTTTTATCCAAGTACGCGTTGGTGGGGATTACGAGAGTATCCAATACCGTACTCTGGCAGGGAAGGTCGTCGAGTTCGACTCGGCTGATACTTTTTCACCGTACCGTCTCAGTGCTCATTATCGCGCGCCACGACTTTTTGAATATCCGATCACTTGGCGGGAACGGATCGCGGGGATGAGCAGCGGGGAAAAGCCGCCTGTCTCGTGGGTGTTCCTGAGAAACGATAGTCGCCCTGGTAAGGCGTATTTTGTGGGCTACCATCCCAAATCCAAGCAGCGCGCGGGCTACATCGGTCGTCGGGGATCGCGAACGTCGCTGCCACCGGATGAGGAGCAATTTGATGTCGGAGAGCCGGGTTTCGCCTATGACACAAATCTGATGGCCTCGACTTCATCGATAAATATTGGCGCATTGGGATACGGATACAGCTCCATAACTTTGAAAGGCGCAGGGCAACTTGAGCCCTCACAAGTCTTTCTGTGCGACGGCAGCGTGTTGCGCGAAGTCAATCTGCGGACCCGCGAGGTGCGCGTGGTGAAGGAGTTTGACAAACTCATCGGGGTAGCAATCCTTCGCTTCACCCCGCTGGATGCTTTGCGGACCGATGATCGGTGGCCCGAACATCGGCTGATTGTTCGTTGCCAGGATCGGCTGATCGTCTACAACACGATTAATGACACCGAAGTGGAATTCAAGATTCCCGCCGATTTGCAGGGCGAATCCCTGGGAGTCAACTCAGTCGGCGCTGAAGAACTGCTGTTGCACGTGAATCGCGGCAAGTGGGACCGAGGACAGGTTGTCGATCTGGTACGCATCAACTCGGCGGGTGAAATTCAAGAGCAGCAAACCGTGCAGCTTGTGAGCTATGTTAGCGATGACACGGCTGCATTTTCTTTGATACCCGCAAGTATCGTTCCGACGCTGTTGCCTTGGTGTTTGGGAATGTTCGTTGTGGCACCACTGTCTATGATGCAAAGTCACTCCGCCCCGGACTATGCCGCAGGTTTGCAAATCGCTTGGGAGACCGCTTGGCTTGGCTTTCTGCTGGTTTTTGTTATCAGCGTGATCCTCACGGCGATTGTCTACCGATGGCAGAAAAAATATTCGCGACCTAATACCGCCGCATGGACGAGCTTCGTGTTTCTCACAACACTGCCGGGGTTCTTCGCCTATTGGGCCATGCACCGTCGGGAGCCACTGGCCACGTGCCCAAGTTGCGGGAAGGATGTGCCGCAGGCTCGCGACGCGTGCGCCCATTGTGAGGAGCGATTTCCCGAGCCGAAATTGCTGGGGACGGAAGTGTTTGCGTGAGGGGTCGAGATTGCAGGGGACTTACGTCCCCCGCTCGCCTTGGATTTCTTCGCCGCGGGCGAAGCGGCTCAGCGATTCCTGGTAGCGCTTCTTCCCCTCTTCGACCACGCGGCGGATTTCGCGGGCGTTTTCTTCGCTTTCTTTCCGTAGCTCGGCGATCATGTGCAGAGAGTCGACTTGATAGTCGGAGATCGCCGTCACCAGCTTTTCGAGTGAGCTCGCTTCGATCGTCGAGCCATAGCCTGCCTTGAGCGCGGCGCGCTCGAGCTCGCGGCCCAAATCGGCGACGTCTTCCAAGCTTTTGTTAACGCCCCGCTTGAGGGCCTCGGTCGATTCGGTCGCCTCGTGCAGACCTTGTTGCGAGGTGTAAACCGTGCCGAGGATCGTGAAGACGTGTTCGTTGGTCGTGAAAAAAGTGACCGCCCGCCGATAGACTTGATCCTTCACGTCGTGGGTTTGCTTGAGCTTGGTGATGAGCGTCTCGCCGACGTCGTAGCCGATCGAGAGATTCTCGGAGATATCTTTCAAGAGTTGATAAAAGCGATCCTGCTTCTGAAACTCGTGACGGGCTTCATCGCGGGCGAGTTCCAGGCGGCCGAGCGTGCTTTCATCGCCTTGATGATTGTCGATAGCACCCTGCGATTCGGCGAGCGCGGCCTTCGCTTTTTCCAAGTGCGGCATTTGGGCCTCGAGCAGCTCGCGGGCCAGGATTTCGGCTTCCTTGAGCGCGAAGCGGAAGTCGATGTAGCCGTCCATGATCACCATTTCACGATTGAGCTGGTCTTTGGTATCGGCGCACACGTCGCGGTAGACCTCGACAATTTTCTCGAATCGCGCGTAGGGCGTGCCGCGTTGGATCCGCATCCAGAGATTGGCTATTTTCTCGGTGACGCCGATTTTGCCGTCGTCGAGCTGGCCGATGAGTTTCTTCGAATCCTCGCGGATTGAATCGAACATCTGGCTGATTTCCAGGTAGCGGTTGCCGACGTTGATGTTTTCGACGTTTTCGCGCACGAGCTTGTTGAAGGTGCTCATGTGCTGGATGGTTCGTGCGATCGCCACCGCCTTGGCCTCGTCGATGTGGCGGACCTCTTCGAGCAGGCGGATGAGCTCGGCGGGGACTTCTTCGCCCTTGGTGAGGCCAAATTTTTCCAAAACGTCCACCGCGCGATCCAAATACTTCTGCATCGATCGCGAAGAACTCTCAACGGGTTGGGTTTGGGCTGCCTGGGCCATGGCTTGTCTCGCGTGAGTTGGGGAGTTGTCGGTAGGTATTCGCCAATGATAAAGTAATCTTGCCACGCCGGGTTGTCGATTTAGGGGCTGCGGCGATTTGTTTGCTTATCACGACGGGCGTGAGTTCAACAGCGTTTGAGAAAATCATTGCAAATACTTGCCGCGGGCGGCAGCCGGCGGTCGGAAAGAATTGACGGTTTCACAAAATGGCCAAAGTTCAGTACGCTCAGCAGCAAGCGCCGGCCATCGAGATCGAAACCATTCCGCGGCTTGCGCGGCCGGAACAGCTTAGCTTGCACGAACTGATCCGCATCATGGACGTGGCCACGGTGCTGCGCAAAGAACACGAGATCGTCGAGGAGCAGTTGAATCTCGACCAAATCAAGGTCCGCTTGCGCGAACGCTTGCTGGAAGCGGCGCAAGTTGCCGGCGAGCCGATTACGGTCGAGCAAATCGATGCGGCCATTGAAGATTATTACGACAAGTTGCACTCGTTCGAGGAACCCGCCTGGAGTTGGCATCTGCTGCTCGCTCATCTCTACGTGCATCGGGTGAGCATTTTGAAATGGGCGACGGCAATCGCGGCCGTCGCGGGACTCGTGTGGGGTTTGTGATGAATGCTCGCTCGGGTTATTCGGTTGGCAACGCGCTACAACAGGCCGTGCAAGGTGTGGGCGGCCACTTGCAAGAGTGTCTCGGCGCGCAAGCACGGCTCGATCAAACCGCCGGTGAGCTTATCGAACGTCGGGCCAAGGCGTTCTTGGAACTCGCTGAGCATTATCTTCCCACGATCGACCAACAGGCGGTGGCGGGAACGTTTGCCGAAGTCCGCGGCCAATTGATGGAAGTGCTCACCCGCAAGCAACGCCACGAACGCGAATTGCAAAAGGTGCTGACGGATGCCGCCGCGGAAAGCGCGCGATTG
>JBGTEU010000399.1:0-2111 GCA_041747595.1 Bythopirellula sp. | reverse complement strand
GCTGCCTACGGTATTGTTAACCATCTCCATGACCGGTTCCAAGTTCCTTATTACCCTCTCTGAAGCCGAGTTGCCGTTGTTTGTCGGCATTGATGTTGGTGGCACGAACATCAAGTTCGGCTTGCTCGACGACCGCGGTCGCACGCTTGCCTATCATTCGATTCCCACGGAAGTCGAGCGGGGCGTCGAGGATGCCGTCGCGCGGATGGCGACCGGCGTCGCGCACCTGCTGGAAAAAGCGGGAGCAAAAAAATCTGCCATCGCGCGGATTGGCTTGGCCACGCCGGGGCCGATGGACATCGCTGCGGGCATGTTACTCATGCCCGGGAACTTGCCGACGTGGTGGGACTTTCCGATTCGAGATGCCGTGGCCGAGGCGTGTGGTCTGCCGGTGCGTTATGCCAACGATGCCAATGCCGCCGCGTTCGGTGAATACTGGATGGGCGCGGGAAATAATTCTCGCAACATGGTGATGCTAACACTCGGCACGGGAGTTGGCGGGGGGATCGTGCTCGACAACTTTTTAGTCGAGGGCGCGCACAGTTGCGGTGCGGAATGCGGCTTCATTATTATCGATTCGCACCCCGACGCACGCCGCGACACCCAAGACCTCACCGGCACGCTCGAAGGATACTGTGGTTCCTACGGCGTGGTGGGTCGCGCGCGGGATGCCCTGGCCGCCGGGCGTGATAGCAGTCTTGCCGAAGGGTTGAAAACAACTGGCGAAATCACGCCGCTGGCGATCGCCGAGGCCGCGGAGGCGGGCGATCCTTTGGCTCTTGAAGTCGTCATGGACACGGCCCGTTATCTTGCCTTGGGGATCGTGACCTTGATCCACACCGTCGATCCCGATAGCGTGGTGCTCGGCGGGGCGATGACGTTCGGCGGGGCAGGGCATCCGTTGGGCGAAAAATTCCTGCAACGAGTTCGCGACGAAGTCCGCCCCCGAATTCTTTCCGCCCTGCGTGACTCGCTGCGAATCGAGTTCGCGCGGCTTGGCAGCGATGCCGGTTTTGTCGGTGCCGCGGGTCTTGCGCGTTTGGAACACCGACAGAAAGATTCACCGTAGAATCCTGCGATACGTTGTGTCGCGACTAAAACTACCCACCCCTGATTCCCGACCACTGGCCCCTTCCTGCATGACCGCACCTCAATATATTCGTAATTTCTCGATCGTCGCTCACATCGATCACGGCAAAAGCACGCTCGCCGACCGGCTGATGGAAATCACCGGCACGGTGAGCAACCGCGATATGAAAGAGCAATTGCTCGACGACATGGCCCTTGAACGCGAGCGCGGCATCACGATCAAGTCGCACGCCGTCACGATGCACTACACCTATCAGGGTCACAAATACGAACTCAATCTGATCGACACGCCGGGGCACGTCGATTTTCAGTACGAAGTTTCGCGGTCGCTCGCTTGCTGTGAGGGGGCCGTGCTCTTGGTCGACGCATTTCAAGGGGTGGAAGCCCAGACCGTCGCTAACGCCTATGCCGCGATGGAACACGACCTCACCATTGTGCCGGTGATGAACAAGGTGGATCTCACCCATGCGCGTCCCGATGAGGTCCGGGCAGAGATGGAACACACGCTAGCCGTGAATGCCGACGAGGTGCTCGGCTGCAGCGCGAAGACCGGCATGGGCTGTAAGGAAATTCTCGACGCCGTGATCGAACGGGTCCCCGCCCCCAAGGGCGATCCCAAGGGTCCGCTGCAAGCGATGATTTTTGACGCGGTGTACGACGAGTACCGTGGGGCGATCACCTACATTCGCGTGATGAGCGGCACGATTACCAAGGGCCAAAAGATCAAGTTTCTGCAGCAAGGCACCGTGCATGAAGTGCTCGAGTTGGGGCACTTCATTCCGCATCGCAAGGCTTCCACGAAGCTCGCGTCGGGGCAAGTCGGTTATTTGATTTGCAACATTAAGTCAATCAGCCAAGTCCACATCGGCGACACGATCAGCGTGGCCGACGGCGTGCCCGCCCCTACCCTGCCTGGTTATCAAGAGCCGAAGAGGATGGTTTTTTGCGGTCTTTATCCCAGCGACGGCCAGGATTTCGAGCAGCTTCGCGAAGCGCTCAGCAAGCTGTCGATCAACGACCCC
>JBGTEU010000398.1:0-3632 GCA_041747595.1 Bythopirellula sp. | reverse complement strand
TTTGCCCCGTGCAGCCCACTGCTGGTGACTTCACCCGAGCCCCACAAACCGGGGAGCGTCGTGCGGCCTTCGTGGTCGACGGTCACGCCGCCGATCATGTAATGCGCGCCGGGCCGCACGGGGATGCGGTCCTTGGTAATGTCGATGCCGAACTCCGCGCAGCTCTTGGCAATTCCCGGGAATCGCCGCAGGGCATGGGCGGGGTCGAGCGGGCTCAAATCCAAATAGACGCACGGATGATGCGTTGCCGACATGCGGTCGGCAATCGCTTGGCTCACGACGTCGCGGGGGGCAAGTTCCGCGCGGGGATCATAACTCGGCATGAATCGCATCCCGTTGGCATCGACCAAAATCGCACCCTCGCCGCGAATTGCTTCGGTAATCAACGTGCGGCTACTGCCTGCGATGTAAAGCACCGTGGGATGGAACTGCATGAACTCCATGTCCCGAAGTTCCACCCCCGCGCGATAGGCTATCGCATGGCCATCCCCCGTGGCGACTGGTGGGTTGGTGGTCTCGCGGTAAATTTGACCCACGCCTCCCGTGCAAAGAATGGTTTGCTTGGCCCACACAAAAGTGCGGCCATGGTCTTTGTTCCAGACCAGTGCCCCGCGACAGTGGCCCTCGTGAGTCAACAAATCGATGGTGAACGTGTCTTCCCAAATTTGCGCTCGCAGCACTTCGCGGGCGCGGGTAATCATCGCCCGCATGATTTCCTTGCCGGTCGCGTCGCCGAGCGCATGGGCAATGCGACGGTGGCTGTGGCCCCCTTCACGGCCCAAGAGCAGGTCGCCGTCTTCTTCCAGATCGAACACGGTTCCCCATTCGATCAACTGGCGAATGTGGCTGGGTGCCTCGCGGACCACCATCTCGACAACTTCTCGATCGCACAGATCGGCCCCCGCGACGAGCGTGTCGTCGACGTGATTTTCAAAGCGATCGTCGGGGGCGAGCACTCCCGCGATCCCCCCTTGCGCGTACGCGCTGTTCGATTCGTTCAGACGATCTTTGGTCACCACCAGCGCCGACAGTCGTGGGTCGATGGCCATGGTGGCACGCATGCCGGCGATTCCCCCGCCGATGACCAAGACGTCGACAAAGTGATGCGGAATCCGCTTGGGATCGAACGCGACAAGATAACGGGGAATGAGGGGGTTCATAAGATCAGGGCGTGTTAACACCCGGGTAGAGCTTGATTCTGGAATCAAGAGTGATCAGCGGGCAGTCCAAAATTCGGGCAGTTGCCACAATAAGTTGATCCGCAGGATCGCGATGAAACTCACCTGGCAATTGCGTGGATTCGATGACAATTTCTGGCGTGAGATCCAGGAGAACCATGCCCGGGTAAGAAAGGGCTTGAGAAAACCAATCCGCGATTGGTAAGGGAAGAGTTAGTCGGCGGAGCTGCGAAAGTTTGGCGACTTCCCAAAGCGTGATTGTTGAAATTCCTAAACCTTCCGACTCGCGATCTTGTATGAGTTGTTTGATGGAATCGTTCAAACGAGAATCGCCATGCACCCACCAAATCCACGCGTGTGTGTCTAACACAATCACTCCGCGGACTCCCAATCGGCATCAGCGGTCGGTTTAAAAGGATCAATGTATTCCACGGGAAGATTGCGCAGGGGATAGCGTTCGCCATTAACCCGCGATGCTACGGTAGGATACACGATTACGTCGACGGCTTCTCCCACTTGAAAAGGAAGCGCGTCGATGTGGAGACTGCCGTTGGCGTCGATAATTGTTTTGACGTGATGAGCTTGCATGGCGCGTTGATCCTAGCAAAAGAACAATCTCTATGCAATTATAGTCGACCCTCGAAACGATTGCAGACTAGTCCTTTTTCTCTTCCGGCACCGTGGCCGTCCCTTTGATGTACGCACGCACTTGGTCGGCATATTCCAACGGCGTCTGCCCGCGGTAGGAATCCTGCAACTCGCGGAGTTTTTCCTTCGTTACTTGCGATCTAAATCCCGTGCGGCGGTTCGGATTCAACCCCAGGCTGCGCAGTGCGTTATCAAGCTCGGGGTCGGTTACTTCACCCGGTGCTTGTGCCGCCTCGGCCTTGAGCTGTTTCCAACGGTCGACAAACTGCCGAAGTTCTTCTTCGGTCCAACCAAGTTTTTCGAGTAAGTCTTTGTCGACGTCGCGCTTATTGAGTTGATCGTCCAGGCGGTCGAGTACGAGGTCCGTTTGCTTGCGCGCGAAGTCGAGATTCGCCTCATCACCTGGCTCGAGTTCACCGGCGGGAGGTGGCGAGACGTTGTTGCTCCCCGTGCCCCCACCGGGAGGTTGTTGACCTGGGTTGCCGCTGGGGGGTGAAGCCTGGGGTGGTTGTTCACTTTGTTCGCCGGCCGCCTCTTCGCCGCCCGCTGAAGCGGGCTCGCCTCCGGGTTTGCTGCCCCCTTGTTCGTCGGATTGTTTGCTTCCTTCGCCCGGTTCTGTTTCGCTCGATTCGCCGGTTGGTTTGTCGGATTCCCCTTGCTGGCCCACTTCGGAAGAGTTTTCTCCAGCGCCGGGTTCCGCGGCTTGACCACCCCCGTCGTCGGCTGCCGTGTTTTCACCCGCCGTGCCGGTGCCTTCGGCGTCGGCTTGTTGACCGGCGCCTTCTTGCCCTCCGCCAGATTGATCACCACCGGCGGAACCCTGCGAATCGGATTCCTTTTGACTATTCGCCTGGCCAGGGGCCTCTTCGTCATTAAGTTCTGAATCGGGACCCTTGTCGCTCTTGTCCCGCGACTTTCGGCCATTATCGGTATCCATCGAGCCTTCGTTCTCGCCCGGATTGTTCCCCGCCCCAGGTTCACCTTGTTCGGTCGACATCTTGCCACCTGGGGCCTCTTGTTTTTCCCCTTCGTCGCCATGCTCGGCATCAGCCTGCTGTTGCTCGCGCTGATCGCTAGGTTGACCTTCGGCGCCGGAACCTTCAGATTGCTCGCCTTGCTGCGAACCTTCGATCCCTTGGTCTTGATTCTGGCCGCTCTCCGCTTCGCTTGGTTGATCGGATTCGGGGGAACCTTCGCCGTCACCTTGACCCGATTGCGTTTCACCTTGCGATTCGCTCTGCTCGGTCTCGCTCTCACCTTCGCTCGATTGACCTTGGCCCTGCGAGTCGGCATCCTTCTCGGAAAAATGTTCGCTCATCCGCTCAAAGGCGGTGCCATCGTCGTCACCTTCGGCGGAGACTTTGCTTTGTTCGCCCGGTTGACCTTGGGACGGATTTTGTTCGCCTTGTCCGCTGGGATCGCTTTGTTGTTCCCCGTCCGCTGCTGTGTCATTGGAAACTGGGGACTCGCCTGATTGTTGGTTCTCTCCCGCGCCTTGCGATTCTTGAGAATCGGAATTCTCACCTTCGCCGCCGCCCTGGCCCCCTTGGCCCTGTTGCTCTCCCTCGGATTGGCCTTGTCCCCCTTGTTCCCCGGCTGCTGAAGCGGCCTCGCCTTCGCCGCCGCTATCGCCCTCACCGGCGGCACCACCTTGCAGCCCCTCGCCGTTCTCTCCTTGGCCCCCTTCGCTCGACTCGTTTCCTTGGCCTTGGCCCTGACCGGGTTGTTGGCCCTGGCCTTGCTCGCCGAAGTCGGGCGGTCCAAGTACGCGGATTCGCAATCGCTCGGTCTGTGCGATATTCGGCT
>JBGTEU010000397.1:0-4976 GCA_041747595.1 Bythopirellula sp. | reverse complement strand
TCCTTCGTCGAGACTGCCAGAATCAAAATTGGCATCAAGGACGATGGCGCCCCAGGCGGAATGCGCTGTAAAAGCGAATACCAAGCCTATAGAGAGCGTCTGCTTCAAAGTGTGGGTAGTGCCAAGTAGCATATGTCAATCAAAGAGGCGAGCAGACATGTGATTGTCCGCAGTCGTTCCATAGCTCCCTATTTCCCAGCCACGAAATTTGTCCGGCGCGGATCGGCCACTCCGATCAGCTTGCCGTCTTCTGCGAACTGAATCCCGTTGCCGCCACCGAAGTACGTGCCATTTCGTGGATAACGTTTCACTTGCCAGTCGCGCGCTTGCAGTTGGTCGTCCCACTCGGCTGGGGCGTCGTTCTCAAACTCGATGCGATTAAAGGGCTGCTTGGAGGTGACCGGGCGCATCAGATGAAAACGAGACGCGGCGAACGTGTCGTGCAGGCTCTTCTGCTGATCGAGCAGCATCCAGAGCAGTTGGATCGTCGTCGTCGGGATACGCTGTCCACCAGGAACGCCAAGGGTCAGCAGCGGTTTGCCGGCGCGAGTCACAATAATCGGGGCGATCGTGCTACGCGCCTTCTTGCCGGCAGCAACGTAGTTGATGTTGTCGGTGTCGTGTACGGAGAAATTGCTCAGGCTATCGTTCAGAAGAAAGCCTGTGCCTGGCGCAACCACAGCGGCCCCAAAATGTAAACTCAGCGACTGGGTCAGGCTCACCATGTTTCCAGCCGAGTCTGCCACGACCAAATGAGTCGTGCTGGCGGTCGGCAAGTCTTCGGACGTTGCCCCCGCCTGTTCCTTCTTGGGGTATGGGGCTAACGGATTCACGGCGGCGGCGGATGCAGCCAGCTTGACCGCAGAGTCGACGGCGATCAGCTGTTGGGCATCTGCCAGCGCACGCGGGCCATCGCCGATCTTCTCTTGAATCTGCGGGTAAAGACAGAGCAACACTCGCCCCATTTTGTTGGCAAACTCGACGGGCGTCGCATCCGCCCCCAGCTGGGGCATTTGCTCGAAGCCTTCCAGCGTCGCCAGGACCGTCGTTCCGCCCGTGAGTGGCGGTGGACACGAATAGACTTTATTTCCGCGATAGTCGATCGCCAGCGCGTCGCTGACTTCCGCTCGGTAAGCGGCCCAGTCGGAAAGCTGCATCGCGGAGCCGGCTGCCCGGGCTGCTGTCACAATTTGCCGGGCCGTCGCACCCGTGTAGAACGACTTCGCTCCCCCAGCACCTATGTCGCGCAATGTTGCGCCTAGGTCAGCATTCTTCAGCCGCGCGCCTTGAGGCGGTAGTTCGTTCCGATAGAGATAAAGGTCCGCAGCCTCCTGGTCAGCCTGCAAATCTTCCACGTGCGACTTGTACAAGCTCCGCATGGTTTCATCGATGATGATGCCACTTTCGGCGAGCGCGGCGGCTGGTTCGACGAGTTCGGCCCAAGGTTTGGCGCCCCAGCGCTGGTGTGCCTCGCCCAAGCCCGCCACCATTCCGGGAATGCCAACGGCAAAATAGCCAAGCTCGCGTTTCGCCTTGGGTAACTCAGTAAACTTCTTGGCATCGAGCTCCGAGGGGGCCTGGCACAATCCGACAATCGAATGCACTTTGCCCGTGGCCGCCTCGTAATACAGCATAACGATCTTGCCGCCGAGACCCGAGCCATACGGTTCGGCAACACCCACGGCAAACGAGGTCGCAATCGCGGCATCAACCACGTTGCCACCTTTGCGTAGTACTTCGAGCCCAATGGCGGTCGCCGCCGCATGGCCACTCGCGACGGCATACTTCTCGGCTTCGATCTGTTGTTGAGCGTGGACGCCCGTCGGCAGCAATGTGCTCGCTACGGTCAACATCCAGAAAACGCGCAATTCCATGAAGAACTCGGCAAGCGAAGCGGGACCCCGCCGTTTTGGCGAGGTCCCGATGAGGGTGTCATTAACAATCAACGATGGGCACTATCGTTGGCGGCGCGGGCCGGCAAAGCCGACCAAACAAAGCAACACCAGCGAGATCGTTGAGGGCTCAGGGATTCCTGCAATTTGACCCGGGAAAGGATTCGTCGTATACAAAGCGACGCGGTCAATCAGCACATTGTCTTGGGAAAAATCATTGTTCAAATACATCCGGAGCTGAGCCCCGATGCGAGTGGCATCAATTGTTCCGCCGGAAAGCGTGGCGAACGTCGTTCCGCCGTCTTGCGAGTAATAAACGGAATAAATGTTGGAATCGAGATTCGCCCCGACGACGCCAATAAATTTGCTGGACTGCGTCAGCGATAAAGGCACGGCGGAGATCGTTGAGGACCCTGTTCCGATTGCATTGCCTCTTAGCGTAACACTATCGGCTGTGGGGCGCGTGATGATGAATTCCGCTGTAACGGAGCTTGAGCTAGCCGTGTTGAGGTTGATGATTGAGAGTCGAATATCCTCGGGTTCCGCGCTATCATAAGAACCTTCGTCAAAAGCCCAGGTCAGTTCCATCACGCCATAAACTGTGCCCGCAGTGATATCGGGGTCATTATTAATGTGTCCCGTGCCAAGCTCAATATTATTCTTGCCGGCGAGACTGTACTGCCCTGAGCCATTGGTCGAAGTGCCGTCAAGATCTCCCTGTGGATCACCGATCCAGGGATGCCCCCCGGCAACGGAGTTAATGGTGTCCGTGAGCGGGGTACCTACAGGTTCGTTGAAAAGAAATTCTTCGATTAATGCGGCCCTGGAAGGAACGCTTAAGAGAGCCGCCGAGAGGGCAGCAAGAAATGCGATGTACTTCATTAGACACTCTCCAAAGGTGCATGAGAAAGATGTTTGCCTACCTCTCAACAACGGCTCGCCTGGGCGCGCTCTGCCATTGTCGATCCGCCGAGTGCCGCTCTCTGAACCTTTATGACCACCATGCAGTGTAGCTGGAGTCGCCGGGAACCGCGCCTGAATTCTACCGATATTTTGCGAAAAATAACTGCGAAAAGATACAGACACTTCTCTCTAGGCTTAAGCCAAGATTCCCTTGTTGCTCGTACGCTGGGAGAGAGAATACGGGAATCCACTTGCCAAGGGTTGCTCTCTCTGGCTAGAATCAAGCTTCGGCGGACAGAGGGAGACAACAACCCATCCGACACCAATTTCAATTTTTCTGACAACCGCGCTCTTGTAAGTTGTTTGGTCAATAAGATTTGAAAGCGGTGACATCCCTCCACAGTTTCACTAGGAGACTCTGTGATGCGCCAGTCCTCTGTTCGCGGCCCGCAGGCGTTCACGCTTGTTGAGCTGCTTGTTGTCATCGCGATTATCGGCATACTCGTCGCGCTTTTGTTGCCCGCGATTCAGGCAGCTCGCGAGGCCGCCCGCCGCAGCCAATGCGTCAATAATTTGCACAATATCGGCATCGCGATCCACAACTACGCGACCGCTAAGAACAGCCTGCCACCTGGCGACGTGCGCGGTTTGCTCAATCCCGCTTCCAATCAAGTGAAGTCGCTCTACAGTTGGGTTACTCTCATCATGCCGTATGTCGAAGAGGCCAACGCACATGGCTCCATGGACTGGAAACAAGGTTTGGAGGTCAATCAGACCGCAACCGTCAGAGCCCATCACATGTTTCTGAACGTGTTCTCCTGCCCTACAGAAAATAATCAATCAGCACAAATTGGCGTTGTGAATGACTTCTACGGTGCCCGCAGCAACTACGTCGCCAACGCCGGCATGGGCTATTACTGGGCCGAGGACTACACACCGCAGATGGCGATTCAAAACTGGGAGAACGCCCGCGCGAGCAATCCCAATCTCGATCCCTTGTCGGTCAGGCCGTCGACAAGCTCGCCCCATATGACCGCATTGGGGCTGTTTGTCGTCAGTGATTTGCGTTCCATCCGGGGACTGCGCTTTGGGCAGATCAGCGACGGCACAAGCCACACGGCTGCCGTAAGTGAACTGCGGCTGGTTCCCACACGGGATACGCGCGGTGCCATGCATTTTGGCCCGGCGGCAATGTATATGCACGATTGGCCACCCAATCAGGAACGCGTCATCAATCCCTTAACCAACTTCTTTACGGAGGATTGGACACGCCACTGTGACCAAGATGTTGCCCGCCCCATTTCCCCCTGTCGACCGACATCATCGGGCGAGTGGCAGGGTGTCTGGCATCAGATGGCTCGCAGTTATCACAACGGCGGGGTGAATCTCTGCATGGCTGATGGGTCGACGCGGTTTGTTTCCGACGATATCGATCCCGTCATTTGGCGTGCCCTGAGCACACCCGACGGCGGTGAGATTGTCGATATCTCGACACTGTAGCTGGCAAACAACAAAGTTGCGGCATGCCAGTAGCCTTTAAATCTTTGCGACGCGACGACGAATGTGCTGTCTTTGCGTGCTCAAGCTTGAAGAGGGGCCATTTGCAAATGTACGTCCAACATCTCTTTCATGCTCCCTGTAACATCTGACAACGGTAGCAAAATGGCAGGGCAAGTCCCTCCGTTCAAGAGGTGATTGACACTGTCTTCGCTGCGGCTTGGTACCGCCAGAATTGGCGGTGCCGGACTGCGTAATGAAGGCGTGACATTTTTTGCCATCGAGTCTCGGAGCATCGGTCAGTCTAAACCGATTCAGTCTATACCGATGACGACGACCGTTGACACTCGGGACAGCGGTGTCTCAAATCGATGCGAGTTGGCGTTCGGAAACTTTCTGGCTATCTCTAATTCAAGACATCTTCGCCAATTCCCGACCATGCACGGCCTCGGCCCGTGTGGGGAAGTGGGGTAACGCTTTATCCAATCGGCAAATGTGCAGCGCTTGCAAACATTCGTCAGAAAGTCCACACAGACGCATTGCGCCCCCTTGCTTGAGGACACGCTTGTGGAGCATCACCAACTGTCCCATGAGTTGGCTCGGCATGAAGTCGATGTACTCCATCTCCAGCACCAAGCGATACACGAAATGCTGATTCAGCAGTGTCCACAGCCGGTCGGCCAT
>JBGTEU010000396.1:0-7242 GCA_041747595.1 Bythopirellula sp. | reverse complement strand
CGCGATGGGAAGCGGCAACGGTGACGCGGCGGAAGTTCGCCCTCGCAGCCGTGCGAAAACCGTGGAGCCGATTGATTACGAATCGGATGAGGACCGGAAGGAAGAGCAAGAGTAGGACAATGGACCGTGGACTACAGTCTTACTGTCCACAGTCTTACCGTCCATGGTCCACTGTCCTCTCAATAGCCCGGTTGCGAAGGATTGAGATTGTGAAATTGTGCGCCATCGGGAATGCCGACGTTGGCGAGTTCGATTCGCAACAGCCGCAAGGCTTTCTCGAAGTCGTTGACTTCAAACACCAAGAGATGCTCAAAGGTGTCGACCGATTGGGGATCAACTTGGCGGAGGTGGTTGGAGTAGATGCCGGCCTTGTCCCGGCGGAGGGCGGCGCGCAGCGGGTTGATATATTTCGCGCGGACCTCTTCGGGCGAAAGCGTCGAGCGGAAAGAGAGGCCGATTTTGTCCATGAGATGAAGGCGCTAGGCGCTGGCCACTGGGCGCTAGTGAATTAATCCGATCGACATAGTTTCTAAACCCTTCTTACTAGCGCCTAGCGTCTAGTAACCAGCATCTATGCCACCACTTGTTTTGCCTTCAACAGCGCGAGGACGCGGTTGACGCTTTCGTCGACGTCGATCTCGGCGGTGGGGAGCACGAGGTGGGGTGACGGCGGGACTTCGTAGGGGGCGCTCACGCCGGGGAAGTTGGCGAGTTCGCCAGAGTCGGCCGCGGCGTAAAGGCCTTCTTGATCGCGTTGGCGGCAAATTTCCAGCGGAGCGTCGAGATGGATCACGAAGAATTTCTGGCGGCCCACGACTTCGGCGGCCTTTTGGCGGACTTCTTCCTGCGGGGCGAGAAACGCGGCGAGGCAAATCAGCCCCGCGTCGTTCATCAGCTTGGCCACCTCGGCGGTGCGGCGGAGATTCTCGCTGCGGTCGTCGACCGTGAAACCGAGATCGCGGCTGATGCCGCGGCGGACATTTTGACCGTCGAGCACCGAGACCGCGTGGCCCATGTCGAACAGGCGGCGCTCGAGGGCGTAAGCGAGGGTTGATTTCCCCGCGCCGGCGAGCCCCGTAAAGAGCAGGGTGGCTGGCGATTGGTTGAACCGGCCGGCGCGCTCGGCGAGCGTGACATTACTGCGCTCGACCTGCAGGCGTTCGTCGGCTTCGTCGGCCCAGTGATCGCTGGTCGCCGCGGCGGAACGCTGCAGAATCATGCCCGCCCCGACGGTGACGTTCGTCATGCGGTCGATCACGATGAACGAGCCCGTCCCGTGGTTGTTGCGGTAGCTGTCGAAGGCGATCGGCTGGTTGAGCCGCACTTGGCAGCGGCCGATTTCGTTGAGCCCGAGCTTGTCGGTTTCTTGGCGATGCAGGGTGTTGACGTCGATGCGGTAGCGAATCGACGCGACGCTGCCGGAGACGGTCTTGGAAGCTTGTTTGATGAAATACTGCTTGCCAGGGACGAGTGCATCGTCGGCCATCCAGACGATGGTGGCGTCGAAGGCGTCGGACATCGTGGGAACATTATCGGGGCGAACGAGCATATCGCCGCGGCTGACGTCGATTTCGTCTTCGAGCGTAAGCGTAACCGACATGGGCGTGAAGGCTTCGTCGAGTTCGCCGTCGTAGGTGACGATGGATTTCACACGGCTCGTTTTCCGCGAGGGGAGCGACATGACGGGTTCGCCCTTGCGGATGCGGCCCGAGCCAATCGTGCCGCAGAACCCACGAAAGTCGAGGTTCGGGCGATTCACGAACTGTACGGGATAGCGGAAGTCGATGAAGTTGCGGTCCGACGCGATATGAACGTTCTCGAGGTGGTGCATCAGCGTCGAGCCTTCGTACCACGGCATGTTGTTGCTGTGGTCGACGAGGTTATCCCCCTTGAGCGCACTGATGGGGATAAAGTGCTGGTCAACCATGTCGAGCCGCGTGGCGAATTCGCGGTAGTCGGCTTTGATCTTGTCGAAGACTTCCTCGGAGTAGCCGACGAGGTCCATTTTGTTCACCGCAACCAAGACGTGCTTAATGCCCAAGAGCGACACGATGAACGAATGCCGCTTGGTTTGGGTCATCACCCCGTGGCGGGCGTCGATGAGAATGATGGCGAGGTCGCAGGTGCTCGCGCCGGTGGCCATGTTGCGGGTGTACTGCTCGTGGCCGGGGCAATCGGCGATGATGAACTTTCGCTTGGCGGTCGAGAAATAGCGATACGCCACGTCGATGGTGATCCCCTGTTCGCGCTCGGCTTTGAGTCCGTCGGTGAGCAGCGCGGGATCGAAGACACCGCCCGTCGTGCCGTGAGTGACGGAGTCGCGCTCCATGGCGGCGAGCTGATCTTCGTAGATCATTTTGGTTTCGTAGAGCAGCTTACCGATGAGGGTGCTTTTGCCGTCGTCTACCGAGCCGCAGGTCAGAAAACGGAGCATTTCCTTCTGCTCGTGCTGCTTGAGATAGGCGTCTATGTCGGTGGCGATTAGTTCAGATTGATGGCTCATGTTAATTTCGAATCAAGGGTCCACAAAAACACGAAGACTAAAACTGTATCAAAGGTCTGGAAACCGAAATTCTTTGTGGCCTTTGTGCAGTCATGGTAAACTGGTAAACAAGGTAGATTGTGCTAGAAATATCCTTCTTTTTTCTTTTCTTCCATCGAGCCAGCCTGGTCGTGGTCGATCACCCGGCCTTGGCGTTCACTCACTTTGGCGACGAGCATTTCTTGAATGATCGTGGGTAAGTCGGTTGCGTCGGATTCGACGGCCCCGGTTAGCGGGTAGCAACCCAGCGTGCGGAAGCGGACCTTCCGCATCGTGGCCTTTTCTGCGTGCTCCCTCGGCATACGGTCGTCGTCGACCATGATGAGAGCGCCGTCGATATCGACAATCGGTCGCAGCGCCGCGAAGTAAAGTGGCACCATCGGGATGTTTTCCAGGTGGATGTATTGCCACACGTCGAGCTCGGTCCAGTTGGAAAGGGGGAACACGCGGATGCTCTCGCCTTTGTGGACTTTGCCGTTGTAGAGATTCCACAACTCGGGCCGTTGGTTCTTGGGATCCCAAACGTGATTCTTGCTACGGAACGAATAGACGCGCTCCTTGGCGCGGGATTTTTCTTCGTCGCGGCGGGCTCCCCCGAAGGCGGCGTCGAACTTGTGTTTGGTGAGAGCCTGCTTGAGAGCCTCGGTCTTCATAATGCGCGTGTGGACGTCGCTGCCGTGAGTGAAGGGCCCGACGCCTTGCTTCACACCTTCTTCATTGATGTGGACGATTAAATCCCAGCCGAGTTGCTGGCGGATGAGATCTTCGCGGAAGGCGATCATTTCGCGGAACTTCCAGGTGGTGTCCACATGCATCAGCGGGAAGGGGGGCTTCGCCGGATAAAACGCCTTTTCGGCGAGCCGCACCATGACCGAAGAATCCTTGCCGATCGAGTAGAGCATCACCGGGTTTTCAAACTCAGCGGCGACCTCGCGAATAATATGAATGCTCTCGGCTTCGAGCTGTTTGAGATGGGTCAGATTGTACGACGACATTGCGGTCCTAAGTGTCTAAGAAGCGGCGAATTTTTGAGTGCCAGGGTTGTGATCGGAAACTGGTCACGTCAGCGGAGCGGGAGAGGTGAGCTTTGGCATAATCGGTAGAATCGCTAGTCTAGGTTTCAAGGCCCTGAAAAACAACTCGAACTGCGGCTTGCGGAGGTTTCGCGGGCTTCGATTGTCCGCAATTTCGGGGTGGAAATCAGCGGCAATTGGTCCCTGGGACCAGACAAACTCTTGTAACGGCGAGAAAACAGGGGGATAATGAGACAAGCACGGGTCGGCCTGCACCCTTGGCCCAGCACCCTAGGTACTGGGGGCCAGCGTAGTCCCATGATCAGGGGCCGACATGCTATCTCTTCGCGGAACAGAATCTTGGATTGCGCCGATTCACGGTGGAATTCAATTCGCAATTGCTTTGTAATTAGTGATCAGGTTCACAATTGCCCGAGATTACGTCGGGGTCGATTTATTCGCCCATGCCCATTGCCACACTTTGCCACCGTGCCTTGCGATTCACCAAGAGATTGGTGATGGGGGTCGCTCTCCTGGCGGCCTGCTGTCCCGCGTCGATAGCGCTTGCCGATTGGAAAGACGACATCGGCTACCCGGAACTTGTTGCGGGTTTGACCCGATTGGGTATTCCGATCCCCAATGGCGGAGGAGTACCGATCGCGTTGGTTGAAGCACTGCAAGTCTCCGGGGGAACCAGAAGCTATAAACCCGATCCCTTGTATTTTGATTTTGACGCAGCCGGTGATCCCACTTTGACAGCGGTGACGTTCATCGATGGGAGCAAAAACAACTGCGGTGCAGCCCCCTGTAGCGGATTTTCCACTCACGCTCGCGGGCAGGCTCGAGTCATTTTTGGAAATAGCTTAAGCATCGCGCCCGCCGCCAATACGGTTACGCTCTATGAGGCTAATGACTATCTGAGCAAAATCTTGCATGCCCCCAGTGGCGGCGTCCCGGCGGCTCAAGATTTTCGTGTTCAGAATTTCAGTTGGATCGGAACTTTGGACTCGACGTCAGAGGATATTCTTGCTTTGCGTCGTTTCGATTTCTTGATTGATCGAGATAACATTACGGCTGTAGTGGGCATTAACAATAACACGAATCCCTTGCCACCGTTGCTCGGACAAAGTTACAACTCGATTGCAGTTGGTCGCACCGACGGCGTGCATAGCAATGGCTTGACGAATCTCACCAATTATGGTCCGGGCCGCAGTAAACCCGATATCGTGGCCCCTCTATCAACGGTTAGCGTCGCGACTTCGAGCGTAAGTTCAGTTGCCACGTTTTTGCACAGTGTGGTCTCTGGGACCGACGCCGCCAAGAGCGAAGTGATGAAGGCAATCCTCCTGGCCGGTGCGACCAAGAATGAATTTCCCACCTGGAGCCGGAGCACGACGCAACCCCTGGACGTCACATACGGTGCCGGCGAGGTAAACGTCTTCAACAGTTACTTGATGACGATGGGGGGCCGCTACTGGGGGAGCAACGTCCCCTCGAGTGCCGTGGGTTCGCACGGCTGGGATTATCAGTCGATCAGCCCCGGCGAGGAGAACGAGTTGCACTACAGCTTCATTGTTCCCGAAGGGAGCACGGCCCCCGAGCTTTCCATCGCACTTACCTGGAACGTGGAAGTGCCGAACCATTTTTCCAGCCAATCGCTGGCCAACCTCGATCTGAAATTCACGGATTCTCTGGGTGAAATCGTCGACCAGAGCGTGAGCACGATTGACAACGTGGAACATATCTATCTGCAGGGTCTGACGGCGGGGGATTACACGCTAACGATTTCCACGGACGCACCGCGGGACTTCGGCCTCGCCTGGCGAATGTCGACGCTGTTCGACGTGCCTTCGGCGGATTTTGATGGCGACGGGCAGGTTACGGGCCGCGATTTTCTCGCCTGGCAACGGGGTTTCGGCAAGCTGCTCGGCGCGACCCATACCGAGGGTGACGCCGACGGCGACGGTGACGTCGATTATGACGATCTGCTTTACTTCCAGTCGCAGTATCTGCCGACCGTGATGCCCGAAGCGATGGCGGCCATCTTTGCCGTGCCGGAACCGGGGACCGCGCTGCTCATTTCCAGCGGCGTGCTGGTGTTCTTGTTGCGGCGACGGGGTGGGTGAAAATATCTGGCCCGCTCTGCTCCGCTGCGCTTCGCATCGCGGCTAACCGATCAAACTAGGGATTTGGGATTTCGAGTTGCCGGCATATCTTGCGAGCCGTCTATTCCAGGATTTCACGATGGCGGGGGATCGATGTGCGCCGGCCGTTGGCTGGATTCTCCCAAATAGAATGCTCACCTCCTTCGCGCACAAAACGACATTCATGCCGGGAAAGATGTTCTAAGAGATCACGACGTTTCATGACTACGTATCCTGAGAAATCTCAAGAACGTGTGAAGCCGTCTGGAGCAGCAAATGAATTGGTTCTTCCAAATCGCTTTCGGGATCCGTCGCCGAAGGATTGGGTTGTGGAAGGGGTTCGCCATGCTGCAATGTAGTTTCGGCCATGTCGGCAAGCGCGCTTCGTAACAGCCGGCGGGCTTCCTCGAGGTCGCGACCCGAAGAAATCACCCCAGGAAAGTCCAACACCTCAGCGTGGACCCCATTCTCGAAGAATTTATACATAGCGCGATAGGTGATCACGTGCGATTGAGCTCAGTATAAGGATCTTTGTTGCTACTTCATTCTAGGCCAATTCGAAACCTGAAGCGAGTATGAAATCTCACGAGATTCGCCGCTCTGCGTCGCTGCGCTTCGCATCGCGGCTAAACGGAAATCATTCTCTTTGCCGTGCCAGATGCACCAGTGCTCCCGCCGCGGTCAAGGCCGCGCCGCTCCACAAGAGAATTCGCCTCCAACGCTCGGGTTGCTGTTGGGCACGTTCGAGCTTGTTGTTGAGCTGTTCGAATTTTCGTTCAAGGAAATCGCGGTGGCGAGCCCGTTCCTCCATGGAACGACCCGGACGTTCCGTAGACTCAACGGTCAGCTCATGCAATTCATCGGTAACTTTGGCGAACGCTCGCGAATCTTCTAGCGTCCAGCCGCGCTTGGAAACAAAAGAAAAGGAAATGAACGACACGGCGATCAATATTATTCCCAAGCCAAGCAGCACCGTCGGTAGTCCATGCTCGATTCTCAAACTGCGCGGTTCGTTAGACATGCTTAGGGAGTGGCTTGCGATTGACCGTCATTAATGCTCACTCGATAGGCAAAGGTGAATTCGTCGACATCGTTCGACACGAATTCCGTGTGGCCATCAAGATACGCCACGTTCACGCCGTTAGGGTGCAGGCTGCGGGGCGAGGCGGAGTAAAAGCCCGACGCACCCACTGTTTTTATCCACCCAGAGCAAGGCATCCCGTGCAGATCGGCTTCCACTTGCTGTTCGTCTTTGCAGAAAAACAGGGTGTCCTTGATCTTGCCGCGCGAGTTGGGTGTTTGGGTTTGGCTGAGACTGCGCGGATCGGCACGATACACTCCTTCGGTCAGGCACCAATTGTAAGTTTTCCCATCGGCACAGACATGATGCATGTCAAACGACAGGATGCTGGATCCCGCCCAGGGTACGGACCAAGCTCCGCGTTCGTCACGCTCGTGATCGAGCGTGCGCACTTCACTAAAGGCAATCGTATTGGACGTACCGTCGGTGATTCTTCGAAGAGGCTGACCCGTCGCAATCAAT
>JBGTEU010000395.1:0-3507 GCA_041747595.1 Bythopirellula sp. | reverse complement strand
GGCTGGTTGCCCGCCGCGGTTTGTCTCTCTGTGGCGTTACCAATTCTTGTCACATTCGTGTTAAGAGGCCGGTTGACTTAAATCACGATGCCAACTTACGAACACTGCGACGACTCGAAGCCACCGCTAGAAAGTCGACGGTCCCCAGGATTTCTTCCTCCCGTTGACATTCCGGGCACAATCCTTCCACAATTCTTGCTGCGGAACCATATTTGCAGGAACCTGCCCCACGCGGCGGGGTTCTATTCGGCGTATACTTTTGTTTGTGGAAGAGGCCGCGGCCGTGCTCGTTCTGGGCAGCCGCCTATCAACGTGAGATTGTCGCAGTCCAACTGCTCGGAGAAAAATATCATGCTGTACCGTGTCCCAATGTTTGCACCTTTATTGTCGACATTGCTCGCTTGCGGTTTCGCGGGAATCGCTGCCGCTCAATTTGAAGAAGAAAACGAGGAGCAAAGCTTCTCCGAAGACGACGGCTCCCCCGCCGAGCGCGGTGGAGTTCGTGACCGTGAAGATCGTGACCGTGGCGCTCGGGGACGTGGCGAGCCGGGCGAACGGGGCAGACGCGGGCCTCGGCCGAACCCCCTATTTGAGGTTCTCGACATGGACGGCGATGGCATGATCAGCAGTCGTGAACTGCGGCAAGCGATTAGGAACCTGAAAACCCTCGACACCGATGGCGACGGCAACATCAGCCTCGAAGAAGCTTCCCCCATGCGGGGCCCCGGAGGACGGGGCGGCGATCCTAATGAGATGGTCGACCGAATGATGGAAAACGATCTCAACGGCGACGGCGTACTCACCCAAGATGAAATCCCCGAGCAATTGGCCCGCATGCTCACTGGTGCCGATCTCAACGGCGATGGGGCCATCGACCGCAACGAGTTGCAGCAAGCGATGCAAAACATGCGCGGCGCTGGAGGTCGGGGCGGCTTCGGCGGCCCGGGTGGCGGAAATTTTGGAGGACCGGGGGGTGATCCCGACGCCATGTCCAGGCAAATCATGTCGCTCGACCGCAATGGCGACGGCACTATCTCCGCCGATGAATTGAATCCTCAGATGGCTCGCATGTTGCAGGGCGCCGACACCAACGGAGACGGCGTTCTCGATGCCAAGGAAATTCGCATCTACATGGAAACCTCTCGGCAACGAATGCAACAATTCCGCGGCCAAGGTGGTGGGCAAGGGGGCTTTAATCGAGGTGGGCAAAATGGGGACGTCGATCCCCGCCAGCGCCGCCGCGACAGAGACCAACAGCAATAATTTTTCAGACCAAACATTTAGCCCCGGGTGATTTTGAGAGTTCTGCTTTCAATCAGACCCCGGGGCTTTTTTATTTCTCATGATTTCTCGTGTCTCGATCATTCACTGACTCGACAACAGTTCCTGCAGTTCGGTGATGTTCGCCGGCTTAACGAGATGATGATTGAAGCCCGCGGCGCGGGTTCGCTGCCGGTCTTCTTCCTGGCCCCAGCCGGTGAGCGCGATCAGCACGATGTCGTCGTATTCGGCGTTCTGCCGCACTCTCTGGGCGACTTCGAACCCGTCCATCCCCGGCATGCCGATGTCGAGCAACACGACCTCCGGCGGCGACGTTTCAATCGCTTCCAAAGCCGCCGGTCCACTATGCGCGACCTCGACCTCCGCGCCGCGCATTTTGAGGAGCAACCGCAAACTCGTGGCCGCGTCGACATTGTCATCGACAACCAGCACCCGGCATTCTTTCAAACCTTCGCATTTCGTTCGGAGGGGCTCGCTTGTCTTTTTCATTTTCCTTTCCTGTCGATGAGTTTCGAGTGGCAATCGGACGACGAATTCACTTCCTTGCCCCTCTTGACCGCTTTGAACCGCAATCGTGCCGCCGTGTAATTCCACCAAACTTTTTACCAACGTCAAGCCGATGCCTAAACCCCCTTGAGCCCGTTTGGTGGTACGATCCACCTGCATGAACATCTCGAACACGTTGGACAGCATCCCCGTTGGGATCCCCACGCCGTTGTCACGGACCGTCACCTCCACGAGATCGCCGTCTTGCTTAACGGTAAACCAAATCTTCCCCCCTTCGTTGGTGTACTTGGCGGCGTTGTTCAACAAGTTGGAGAAAACCTGCCCCAACCTCACCGGATCGCCCCTAAACACGAGGGGCTGGTTCGGCAACGACACCGTGAGCTCATGTTTCGCCGCCTCGATCAGCGGCCGGCTTGTTTCAATCGCGTTTTGAGCAACCACGGACAAATCCACCTCCTCTTGGCGAAGCTCGATCTTGCCCCGCGTGATCCGCGAAACTTCGAGCAAGTCGTCCACCAATCGAACGAGGTGATTCACCTGTCGCTCGAGCATTTCGTAGATCGTAGTGGTGGTCGGGTCCTTATTCCCCCGATCGTGTAAAACGTTCAGCGAGGTGCGGATCGGCGCCAGCGGATTCCGCAGTTCGTGGGCGAGCGTCGCCAAAAATTCGTCCTTTCGCCGATCGGCCTGCTTGAGCGCGTCCTCGGCTTCTTTGGCGAGCGTCAAGTCGCGCATCACTTTGGTGTAGCCGATGTGCTCGCCTTGGGGATCGTACAGGGCCGACGTGATTCCCGACGCCCAAAAGTGGCTGCCGTCCTTGCGCTTCATCCAGCGATCGTTGCTCGCCGATCCGTACTGAGCGGCTTGCTCGAGCTCCTCTTCCGGCACCCCTTCGAATTGAGCTTCAAGCGTGAAGATATGCTTCGCCACGTCCAAACCAATAAATTCCGCTTCCGGGAAGCCGAGTACGCGCAAAACTCCTTCGTTCCAACTCGTCGCTCGGCCGTTGAGGTCGATCATGAAAATCGCATAATCCTTCACTTGCTCGACGAGCGTGCGGTAGCGCTGCTCGCTGGACCGCAACTCTCGTGCAATCCGTTCGTGTTCGACCAACAGATCGCGAGCTTGATATTGCCGCCGTCGCGCTCGCAGGGCATTTCGCACGGCATTCGTAACGCCGATCACGCGGGTCGGTCTCTCGATCAAGGTCACATTTCCCAGAGACGCGAGGGCATGGTTGATGCCAGGCGAATCGATCCCCTGGCGGGTCACAAGGATCATCGGCAAATCGGACCAGGGGGGCTGTCGGGCGATCATCGCTTCAAGTTGCTCGCGCTGACCGTATGACAAGACTTCCTCAGCCAGCAGCACCGCGCCGACTCCCTCTTGAGATTCTTTGATAAGAGCGGAGAGATCGGAACAAACTTCACTTTTAATACCGTTTTCCGTCAGAATGGATTGAGTGAGAACCGCGTCTTTGGCGGTGGGCGCAAGCACGAGAATCCGTTGTTCAAGATCGCTTACCATAGCCAAATCGCTCTCAACCAACGGCTAGGTCCTCTCAATGAACCGTTGGAGTCGAAGTCTCTAAATTTTCTCGGATAGGAACGCCCGAAAGTATCCCGCGGAATTCACGCAAGGGCTCGCCCACTTGAATGCGACCCTCGGCCAGTCGAAACTCCCGGATGGTCCGCTCGTGTTCGCCGCCTCGTTTCTTGA
>JBGTEU010000394.1:0-2115 GCA_041747595.1 Bythopirellula sp. | reverse complement strand
CGATACCGCCGGGGCTATGACTTCATACGCCAAGTGCCTCGACTTGAGAATGTGGCAGAGATTGTGCGTTTGCAAGACGACTGCTATTTCGATCAACACTCTTCCGGCGGACTGCCGTTGGCCGCACATTTATTGCGGATTGCACGCGACTTTGATTCGCTTCTACAAGTGCATCGGGAACGACATCTTGCCTTGGCAAAATTGGAGTTGCGAGCCTTCAGCTACGATCCAGAGGCTTTGGCTGCACTGCGGCAGGTGGTCGACAACCACCAAGAATATGAACCGCAAACTTCCAAGGTTACCGATCTTCGAGAAGGCTGGTTGCTGGCGGAGGACGTGCGAACTACGGGCGGGTCACTACTCGTCAAGGAAGGACAACTCATTACGCCAGCTTTGCTCGCGCGATTAGAAAATCATTTCCGAACTTCGACCATTGCGGAACCTCTCGCCGTGCTGGTACCCGTCGAAAGGGATTTAGAAGCATCGCCATTATGGGATATGGCTGACACTCGCAAGCAGGATTTAGCTCAAGCCACTTAAGCAGGGAAAAATCCTTAACACGACTACCCATTCAGATACCGATCCAACTCATGTGATCGAAACCATTCAGCATCCCAGGGCTCGCTGGTGAGTAGGTCACGGCGCGAACTGGGAACGACGTAGGCATGGCATTCTAGATCCTGGCCGCTAGCGGTGATTGCTCGCACCGGCAGGCGTACGTAGAAACTCGATTCGTAGGTGTCGAGTTCGAAAAGCGTATCCTCATCGAGGTCCGTGTAGAGCATCCCGCGGACCTCGCTATCCGTTTCACCACAAATAATCCCGGGATAGACGGCGTCTTTAACGCGATACATCGAGTAGCCGCGCAGTACCGCCGGCTGGGCCGGAAAACTGCCGATCGAGATGCGTTGCCACACCTCGGGGAACATGAGTGTGCCGTAGGTAAATAAATGCATGGCTGCGGATTAAAAAAATAGCTTAGCAACAAACTCCCAAATTTGCCTAACAGCTTACCGTAACCGGTTCGCAAGTGCCACCGTAGACGTGATTGAGTTTGTTCAGGCCGTTGTAGGCAGCCACTTTGTAGCATTCGGCGAGAGTGGGGAAATTAAAGACGTTGTTCACGAAGAATTCGGCGTCTCCCCCCAAGGCCATCACCGCCTGGCCGATGTGAACAAGTTCCGTTGCCCCCGTGCCGATGACGTGAACTCCCAAAATCTTATGGGTGTTTTGGTGGATGAGCATCTTGAGCATTCCGAGTTCGTCGCCCAAAAGCTGTCCCCGGGCGATTTCTCGATAGTTGGCAATGCCCGCCTCGTAAGGGATTCCTTCAAAGGTGAGTTCTTCTTCGGTCTTGCCCACCATCGAAATTTCGGGCACCGCATAGATGCCATACGGAAATAGCGACGTGTTGTAGTTGGCGACGTCCGCACAACCAAAGGCATGACAAACCGCCCGGCGACCCTGCTCCATGCTTGTCGAGGCCAACGCTGGAAAGCCGATGACATCGCCCGCCGCATAGACGTGCTCAACATTGGTTTGATACCATTCGTTGACTTGGAGCCGCTCGCGGTCGTCAAACTCAATCCCCACATTGCCCAAGCCAATATCTTGGCAAACCCCCTGACGGCCGACGGCATACAACAGCGTTTGCGCTCGTAGGGTCTTGCCGGACTCCAGTTGGGCTTGCACCAAATTGTGCGAAGTGCCGTTTTGGAATTCGACTTCGGAGATTCGCTCGACTTTCTCGCCTAGTCGCAAGGTGATGCCCTGTTGACGCATGAAATATTGGAACGCGTCGGCGATCTCCAAATCCAGAAAACCGAGCACGCGCTCGCGGCCTTCGACCAAAATCACTTGCACACCCAAAGTGGCCATGATGCACGCGTATTCGGTGCCGATCACACCGCCCCCCACCACGATCATGGTTTTGGGCAGGTGGTTGAGTCGCAAAACTTCGTCGCTCGTAAAAATGGTTCGTTCGTTGAAGGGGACGGAATCAGGCCGCGCGGGTTTGGTTCCCACGGCCACAAGAAAGCGATCCGCGGAGACGCGCTCCTCGCCGTTGGGACCCTCGATAGCCAACTCATGGGGGGCCGTGAAGCGTGCCCTGCC
>JBGTEU010000393.1:0-7166 GCA_041747595.1 Bythopirellula sp. | reverse complement strand
TTGACTTCGAGAGCAAACGCAGGTTTGCCCCACTCTTTTTCGAGCAGAATAACGAGCTCGTGCCGATGGTGGTCCCCGTTAGCGATACATACGTTGTGCCCGTGAACAGACCCGTGTACTAACCTTTTAGCCGCGGAGCTTGGTCCGCACTCGCACCAATTAAAATTTCGTCCAAGATTGTTATTCGTTAAACGAATATCCTAAAATAGGAGATAAAAACCATGAAACGCTTGAATTGGTCATGGGACACGATGCTGATGGCCTCGATTGTGGCGATCGCTGGCATTTGCGCCCAATCACAACAATTAGCAATCGCTCAAGAACAAGAAGAACTCGACGGCCCCATCGTGCAGATCGGGCCGGCGAAGGATGACAACGTGGCGGCTCCCGCCGCGCCGGAGGCACCGGCTGCACCCCAAGAACCCGCCTTTTGGATCGGTCTACGCGGTCGCGGCGTGGAAGATCCGGTGCTCCGCACCCAATTGCAGCTCGCAGAGGATATGGGCGTCGTAGTCGAAGACGTTGTCCCCGACAGCCCCGCAGAAAAGGCCGGTTTGCGGAAGCACGATATTATTCTCCGCTCGAACGACGACGCCGTCGATTCCATGGCCGTCCTGCAAGAGCAGGTTCAAGCAGGCGGGGAAAAGCCCCTTGAACTGAAACTCTTGCGGCTTGGCAAGGAAATGACGTTTACCGTTACTCCGGAACAACGTCCCGACGATTTCGGCCAACTCGCCGGTACCGAATCCGCGATTCCTGGACAAGACGCCTTCGGTGGTCAGCTCGGCCAACTGATGCAGCAGTTGCAGGGCGGCGCTGGGCTACCAGGGGGCTTACGTGTCTTTGGCCCCGGTATGGTTTTGAACAATGGCCGCATGAATCTCAACTCGATCCCCAATGGCGTGTCGGTTTCAATCGCACGAAATGGCGATGGTCCCGCGCAGATCACGGTGAAGAAGGGAGAGCAAACTTGGACCCTCAGCAGCGATGACGCCAAGGCTCTCGCGGAATTGCCGGAAGACATCCGCAATTTCGTTACCGGCATGTTGCAGGGTCAAAACGGTGGACTTCAAGCCCAGTTCGGCAATCTAGACTGGGAAGCGGAACTTCGCCACATGTTGCCTGATCGTTTGAACAATCTTCCAGGCATGGCTGAGTTCAAAGCCTCGGAAGATGAAGTCGCCAAGCGGTTGGAACAACTTCAAGAGCAAATTGAAACTCTGCAGGAACGGTTGGATGCCCAAGAGCCGGCCAACTGAATATTGAATTGAGGTCTCCCCCGATAACCGGCCGGGTCGCGAGCGGAGCTTGCCGCCCGGCTGGTTTGTTTTGACGACTATGCGTTTGCTAGCTGCGAACGCCGCAATTGCCCACATGCGGCGTCAATGCGATCTCCCTTGCGATGCCGGAAACGCACCCGAATGCCCCCTGCTTCCAGGATGCGGCGAAACTGCTGCTGACTCGCCATGCTCGGCGTGCGATAGGGCAAGCCCGCCACCGGGTTGTAGGGAATCACATTCAAAAGCGCTTCACGACCGGCGAGTAACTGCACCAACTCACGAGCATGTTGGGCACTGTCGTTGATGTCGGCAAGCAGGACATACTCAAACGTGAGCCGTCGCCCTGAAGCGGAAAAGTAGTTGTCCGCCGCCGCCAGAATCGCCTTGAGACCGATGTTCTTATTCACCGGCACCAACTCGTTTCGCAATTCGTCGTTGGGAGCGTGAAGCGAGATTGCCAACCGATAGGTGGCATCTTCGTGGCTCAACCGTTCGAGCGGCTTGGGTAGTCCCACGGTCGATATCGTGATCCGCCGGGCGCTGATATCGAGGCCGTCTTCTCGATGTGCTTCCGCCAACGCTGGCAAGAGGCTGTCGAGATTCGCCAGCGGTTCTCCCATCCCCATCACGACGATATGGCTCAAGCGTTCTTCGGGATCTAAGAGCAATTGCAGACGCAACATTTGCTCGACAATTTCGCCCGTCGTGAGATTGCGATCCACACCGTCGAGACCACTCGCACAGAACACGCAGCCCATGCCACAGCCCACTTGGGTGCTAATGCAAATCGTGCGGCGTACCGAGTCCCGCAAGAGCACACATTCGATTTGTCCGCCGTCGGACAACTTGAGAAGCAGTTTCTCAGTGCCGTCGTCGGCCTGCGTGTGCCGAGTGATTTCGCTCGCCCACAACCGCCATTCGCCTCGCAATTGCTCGCGGAGCGATTTAGGCAAATCGCTCATTTCGTCCAAATCGGTCGCACGGCGTTTGAACAGCCAGTTGCGAATCTGTGCGACACGAAACTTGGGTAGTCCCCGTTCCGCGCACCAAGCCGCAAAGGGTTCGCCTAACGAATCCAACAGATGCGGCAGCATGGAAACAGTATTCGTGACGACGGGCAATTGCACTTTTCAAATCCAATTAGTGGGCGCCGACGCCCAACAACGACGGCAGCGTGGTGCAAACGTAATAGGCCCGCGGCACGGTGAGGTCGAAAATCGCTTTCAGATCGAGCGTCAAACTCTGCGTCGTCGGGGCCCGCATGCTCAGCAGCGAACTGAACGAAGCAGGCTTCTCGTATTTTACACACCGCAAATCATCGACGTCGCGTCCGGCGAGTTCCGCCGCCCGCTCAATGGCTGCTTCCACAAAGCCAATGCGGTCGACCAAGCCAAACTCGAGCGCCTGCTGGGCCGTAAAAATCTGCCCCGTAGTTACTTTGTCGAGCGCGGCGGCATCTTGCTGAAACTTCGGTCGGCCGTTTTGGACGATTTCTTTGAATCGTGCGAAACTAATGTCCACGAGCTCCTGCAAGAGCTTGCGCTCCTCGGCGCGATCCGCGGGGGAAAGCTCACGCGTGGGGCTCCCCATCAATTTGTTTTTGTGGCTGACAATCGAATCGTCTTTCACCTGAAAGTCGGCAAGCATCCCCGACAAGTCGTAATGGGGGATCACCACGCCAATCGAGCCGGTCCAAGTCGTCGGCTCGGCAAAAATCACATTCTCCTGACTGCCCACGGCCATGGCGATGTAGTAACCGCCACTCGCACACATGCTCCCCATACTGACGACCACCGGCAGATCGCGGTCCTTGGCCAGTTGCTGCACGTGGTGATAAAGATAATCGCTCCCCGTGACGGTCCCGCCCGGCGAGTCGATCCGCAACACGAGGGCCACCACGTCGTCATCTTTGCGGATCTGGTCAAGTTGCTTTTTGACAAACCCATCGCTCTCGATGATCGTGCCCGAAACGTCGACAATTGCGATCTTGTCGGAGGCTGTTTTGCTCAATGAATGATATTTTTCTTGGGGGCCATCAGCCGAGCTGAAGTAACTCTCGTAAGTCGCCGACATGCCAATAATCGTCATCAAGGCAAATCCCAAGAGTACCAACAAAAGTTTTCCGTACCGTCCAAAGGCCGACGGGGGTTGTTGGATAATGATCTGCTGGGGTGGGGATTGGGGTCCGGAAGGAGTCGACTCTGCCATGATTCATTTCGCCGTGGGAGTTATAAAAGGCTGCTGGCATATTGGACTTGCTCGATAAGCAACCAACGCCGCGCGATGCGTGATTTCCACATTCTACTGTCGTACGTAGCGGGACAACAACATCGAGGTGGTCTGCCGTTCAGTGTTGCTGGTGTCATTTCCCCGTTCTCTGTTCGGGCGGGAATATTGTCCCGAATTCTAAGTACCGCGCCAAAATGCCAAAATGATTTGTTTTGTCCGGCTCGACATTCGCTCGGCCCTCGAAATCTCGGGTTGTTCCAGTTTTCGAGGTGACAATATCTCAGCAATTTTGTCGTTTCCGTACTCATTTCTTCGCTCGTCGCGGAACGCTGAGACTCGAAAACGCCTGCAAACAAAGGCTTTAATCGTTCCCGGCGGCTGGACAAAACCCTCGAGGCACGGTCCCCGCGGACGGTTAGGTGCCTTGGCGGATTCTCCATGAGCGTTCTTACCCAGCGCGGCCGGTAGCCGCAACCAAAAATCATTGAACAGGAGGAAACAGAGGGAGCAGAGGCGAATTAGGGATATCAACTCTGCTTCCTCTGCGATCTCCTGTAAAAAAACCTGCGCAGCTTGCGAAAACTTGAACCGTTTGTAGCACGGAGCGTTTTTACGCGTGGGCAAACCCTATGATCGCGATTCTCGCGGGGCGTGCCACAACAATTTTTGGCCGGTTTTTTGGGACCCAGTGAATCACCGCGCTTTCCGCCGCCAGAAACACTTAGCGGCAGACCACCTCGATCTAGCGGCGTGCGTGGTGTTGCCAGTGGGCCCGCTTTGCCGCTAAAGTATCGTTACAAAACTGGTTTTGATCGACGGGGAGAACCCCGGAAAGGAGTGGGCGGTTTGTTCGTCAGCGCTGCAGCAGAGTGTTTTTCCGACTATCCCAAGGATGAGATTTCGCCCCTGTTGGTCGATCTGGAGTTTACCTCCGTCGAATTGCCACTCCATGAGGAGGGCTTCTCTTGGGTCAAGCCTTCCGCCGTGCTAGCTGATCTTGAGCAAGCATCGGAAGCCTGCCGCAATACTAGTCGGCTCACAATCTCCGCCTTTTCGGTGGATCCCGGCCCTTGGGGCGGCCCCTATTACGAGCGCTTCAGCGCCTGTTGCAAATTGGCCAAGTCGCTGCGCGTCGTGCCCCTGGTAGTTCCCTCCGCGGAATTGGGTACCCCCTTCAATGAAGAAATCGAGCGCCTCCGTGAGCTGGTAAAAATTGCTGCCCGAGAAGGTTGTCTCGTCGCGCTCAAAACCCAAATTGGTTGCATGACCGAAGACCCCGACACGGCGGTCGTGCTCTGCGACAATGTCAAAGGATTGGGCCTCGCGCTTGATCCTTCGCACTACATCGCTGGGCCACGGCAAGGGCGTGATTTTTCCAAGGTGATGCCCTATGTGTTTCACGTCCACTTGCGCGACTCCACCAAGAGCCAACTGCACGTTCGCGTCGGCCAAGGAGAAGTCGACTATGGCCGCCTGATCACGCAACTTCAGCAAGTCAGCTACGACCGCGCTCTATCGATCCACATGCTGCCGCTCGCGGGCCACGATCACCGCGCGGAAATGCGCAAAATGCGGCTGCTCCTCGATAGTTTGCTGTAACTGGCGAAACTTTCCCGGGGCGTTGGTGTAACATTTCTTAGGCCCAGTGAGCCACGCTCTCCGGGCCCGGACTGCGTTGAAGTCCGGCTGAGAAAATTGCGGACGCGCGGAGAAATCAGGTTGGCCATCAGCGATTCCACCGCCGAAAGGTACACCGTCCAAGATCCCGACGTGCGGTTGATGCTGCGCGTGCAAAACGACGATGCCGGTGCCTTTGAAGAACTCATGCTCCGCTACCAGGATCGCGTCCTGTCGTTGATGAGCCATTTGGTGGGCAAACGCGATCTGGCCGAGGATCTCACGCAAGATATTTTTTTGCGGATTTACCGCTCGCGCAAACGCTACGTGCCGGGATCAAAGTTTTCCACCTGGCTGTACACGATTGCCCACAACGTCGCTTCAAATTCGCGGCGGTCGTTGTCGCGGCGACGAGAAGTGAATTTAGTCGGACAAGAGTCGGGCGAGTTCGCCGGAAATCCGCTCGATCAAGCCGCCTTGGCCGCCAGCGGCTTGATGCCCACTCGCCAATTGGACAAAGCCGAATTGAGCAGCGTCGTGCAAATTGCAATCGCCGCGTTGAACGAACGCCAACGGATGGCGGTGCTGCTCAACAAGTTCGAGCATCTTGGTTACGAAGAAATCGCCGAAGTGATGGAGCTCACCCCGCAAGCCGTTAAATCACTGTTATCGCGCGCCCGGGCCAACTTGCGCCTAGTGCTGGAACCTTATCTCGAGCAAGGAACCCGAGTTTCGCCCCACACGGCATGAACAAACAATGAGCAATCCTCCTTCCACAAACGACCCGCGTCGCCTGGAGCAGATCGTCGCCTATCTCGACGGCGAGCTTTCGCCCGTGGAAGTATCGCTCGTGGAACGGCAGCTTGCCGAGGATCCCGATTTCCGCCGCGAATTGCAAAGCATCGAACGTGCATGGTCGGCGCTCGACGTGCTCCCCCTCACGTCGGTGGATGACAAGTTCTCACAAACCACGATGGAGTTGGTGGTTGGCGCGGCACGGCAAGAACTCGTCGAGAAAACCCGTGCCTTGCCAATCCAAAGACGAAAGAGCATCTTGAGCAAAGTCTTGCTCGCCACTGCTGCCGCTGCACTGGGGCTGCTGATGGTGCGGCTCGTCCGTGAGAATCCAAATCGCGTATTGCTCGCCGACCTGCCCGCGATTGAGTACATCGATATCTATTCGCAATTCCGCGAGACGGATTTCTTGCGCAAACTGCACGGCGAATTGGGAGATGAAATATGGGTCGCCGATCTCGCGGCGGAAGATTTGGCAGCTGAAGTTGAAGCGTTTAACACGATCGCCACCCCGACCGAACGCCGGGACTGGCTGGCGCAACTCGATGAAAAAGACCGTGCCGCCCTCCGAGCGCGTTATAACCGGTTTCTCGCACTGTCCCCTCAAGAACAATCGCGGCTGCGAGATTTACATGAGTCGATTGTGTCAGCCTCGGATAGCGATCAACTCCGGCAGACCCTTCTGCAGTATCAAGTTTGGCTCAACGTCCTCCCTGCCAGCCAGCAATTTGAGCTTCGTGAAAAATCGGTAGATCACCGGGTAGCCGAAATTGTCAACCAACAACGACGCGAGGCGAATAATCCCTGGATCGAGCTGACGCCGGAGGAATTTCGTCGTCTCAACAGAGTTATCGCGGCAATTCGCGAACGATTGCTGAAAGAACTCCCTTCCCCTCCGCGTGGTCAATTTCAGGGTCCGAACCACCGTGAGCGGAATCCCAATCTGGCTCAGCAAGTTCGGCGTCAAGTTGCGGAAAATCGCGACGAATGGCTCCCGGAAATCTTAAACTCGCTCGCGCCGGAGACCCGTGAGAAGTTTGAACAACTCACCCCGGCACAGCAACAGCGACAAATCGTCCGTTGGATGATGCAAACCAGAAATCAAGACAGCCGGCGCGGTGGAGATCGCATCCGCTGGGACGAAGTCTCGCAGCAGGAATTGGAACGGTTCTTTGTTGAAGAAACCGATGCCGCCACGAAGGAACGGTTACTGGCCCAGCCGCGTGACAAAATGGAGCAACAACT
>JBGTEU010000392.1:0-8326 GCA_041747595.1 Bythopirellula sp. | reverse complement strand
TGCCTTCGCGAAACGGCAAGCGTGGTGGTGAGATTGTTCGTTAAGCCGCAAGCGGGTGCGTACGTCGGTGAACCACATTGCGTCAAGGGCTGTCCCTCTCTCGGCACATGGCGTCAATGGTCGCTACGGGATGGAGTATTGCAGAGCAGGGGCGAGGCGTTGATGATCGGCGAAACACTTGAGGACGAGAGCAATCGCCAGAAAAACCGTGAGCGGCTTGTTCTGCTCATTCTGGCGGCGGTGCAATTTACGACCATCGTCGATTTCATGATCGTCATGCCGTTGGGGCCCCAGTTGATGCGGACCCTGCGGATTAATCCCGCTCAGTTTGGGATGGTTGTTTCGTCATACACGTTTGCCGCGGGGGCGGCGGGGTTGATCGCCTCGTCGATTGTCGACCGCTTCGCGCGGCGGACGACCTTCATGGTGCTCAATGCCGGGTTCCTGCTAGGGACATTGTTCTGCGCGGTCGCGCCCAATTATCACACGTTGGTCCTCGCGCGGGTGT
Source organism: Bythopirellula sp. (assembly GCA_041747595.1). Classification (GTDB taxonomy): domain Bacteria; phylum Planctomycetota; class Planctomycetia; order Pirellulales; family Lacipirellulaceae; genus Bythopirellula. Next base: position 7,818 of record JBGTEU010000392.1, on the reverse strand, counting down.
TGACCGGCGCGTTTGGAGGGATTCTCGGTGGCCCACATCGGCAGAATCGATGAGCCTGGCCGCGGCGGCCGAGGCGAGCATCGACGCGGGGGAACCGATTTTAGGGTGTGAAGCGGGAAAGGCGTGAAATAATTGCGATGCGTTCAGGGTGCGAGCATAATGGGCATTTGCACATGTTTAAACGCGTCGCAAGCGACGCGGCTAAGTATTGATGTTGCGGATGACGCTGGGATCTTCGACCGGAACTCGCACGCAGAGGTCCGCGTGATCGAGCCAAAATTGTCGCAGGCCATCGGGGCAATCGGCGGCGAGAATTTTTCCGGCGATCGCCGAGGTAATCAGCACGGGGTGGCCACCGTTGCCATTGAATGTCGGCATTACCGCTTTGTCGGGATGCTCGGCGGCGACCGTGAAGAGTCTTTCGAGCGTGCTAGGCTCAAGGGCCGGGTGATCGCCGAGTTGGAGGAGGATGGACAACCCCTCCCCTAGCGCCTCCCCGGGGTACCGGGGAGGGGGATTCTGAAGAGCTGCGCGCAGCCCAGATTGTATGGAATTAAACATGGGCGCGTCGGGGTCGACGGTCACCGTCTCAAACTTGCGGTCCCCGAGTGCGGTGGCGACTTCCTCGGCGCGGTGGCCGAGAACAATAATCATTGTGTCGCACGCCGATGCGATTGTGTCGAACGCGGCGCAGACAAGTGGCTTCTGGCCATCGGGCGTATCAACAAAATGAAACTGCTTGTTGCCTCCCATGCGCCGGCCACGGCCGGCGGCGAGGAGGAGACCGATGGGTTTCATAAACACTTCCCATAGGCGTCATCCCGAGGGGCCAGCTTTGTTCCTTTTTGGCACGACCCGAGGGATCTGGTTTGCAGTACTGATCGGCATTGACGACGTGCGAGAGTTGAATCCAGATTCCTCAAGTCGTACAACTCCTTTCGGAATGACAAATCCATCGCCCGCGGCTTGGATTAATGACGACTATTTGCGGCCCGCTTGCGGTTTGGTGATCGCCAGCGCGGCGGGGGAATCGCTCATCGGTAGTTTGAGCCGCACCTTGCCGTCGTATTTGTAAAGTGCTCCCGCGATGGCGGGGGCCGTGGGAACCAAACCGATTTCCCCCACGCCGCGAGCGCCGAACGGGCATTCGGGGTCGGGTTCTTCGACGAAGATCAGCTCCATCTCGGGCATTTGATGTGAGCGCAGTACGCCGCAATCGTTCATTTTCTTGGCCAGGATCACGCCGCCCACGGCCTCGAAGTCCTCGGTGAGGGCGTAGCCGATTCCCATGTGGAGTGAGCCGTACATTTGGCCTTTGAGATGCGTCGGGTTCAACACGCGGCCCACGTCGTGCGCGGCGATCATTTTCACGAGTTTGCCGTCGTCGTCGAGAATCGCCACTTGGGTCGCGAAGCCGTAGGTGAGATGTGTTTTTGGCCCGCCCGGCTTGTCCATGTCGTAGCCGAGCTTGCTTGTGTAATCGCAAATCCACTCGCCATGGAAGACTTGGCCAGCTAAGTCGGCAAGCGTTTGGCCGCTGTCGAGCGCGGCTTTGAGAGCTTTGCCCGCTTCGGCAATCGAATTTCCGGCGAGGACGGTCGCGCGACTGGCCGTGGTTTGGCCGCAGTTGAGTTGCAAACTGGTGTCGGTGGAACACTTGAACAACTCGGGCCGCAAGCCAGTCGCCTCGACCGCGAATTGGATGCAGATGGTGAACAGCCCCTGACCCATTTCAGTGAAGCCGGTGCGGATGTGAACGCTACCATCGTCTTCGACGGATAGTGCCGCGCGGCCGATGTCGGGCATGCCGTTGCCGATGCCGACGTTCTTGATGCCACAGGCGATCCCCGCGTATTTCGCCGACTTGAAGGAATCGCGGACCACTTCGAGAGTTTTGCGCAACCCAAACGGTTTGTCGAGAACTTGCCCTGTGGCGAAGGCTTCACCGGGCTCGAGAATGTTGCGGTCGCGGATGTCGTAGCCGTCGATGCCCACTTTTTCGGCGAGGCGATCGAGCAAACCTTCAATCGCGAACGCGGCTTGATTCGCGCCAAAACCCCGCATCGCTCCGCAGGGGGGATTGTTCGTGTAGACGGCGAGCGATTCCATGTCGATGTTCGGCACGCGATAGGGACCGGTGCAATGTCCGCCGGCGCGTTCGAGCACCTTGGCACCGACCGAGGCGTAAGCCCCCTTGTCGCCGATGATGCGTGCCTTTACCGCCGTGATGTGGCCTTCGGCATCGCAACCGATTTTGTAATCCAAGACTATCGGATGCCGCTTGGGATGGATGCGAAAACTTTCGGGTCGCGTGAGGGTGAGCTTCACGGGCCGCTGCATAACCCAGGCCATGAGGGCGGTCTGGGCTTGAATCGACATGTCTTCCTTGCCGCCGAACGCCCCGCCGTTGCTCACGAGTAGCACTTCGACGCGGTCTTTGTCGATGCCGAGCACGGAGGCGATTTGCCGTTGATCGTCGAAAACGCCCTGACCTTGGGTGTAAACGAACAGGCCCGGCTCGCCGGGTCGCTGAGGCGACCCGTCCGTAGGAAGAACGAGACACGATTCTGGTTCGAGGAACAGGTGTTCGATCCGCTGCGTGACGTAGGTGTCTTCGAGCACATGCGCCGAGTTGCGGAAAGCTTCTTCGACGTCCCCCCGTTTGAGTGACGATTTGCTCAGCAGATTCGTGTCGAGATGGGGATGGACGATTCCCCCGCTCGGATCGAGTGCTTTCACGGGGTCGGTGATTGGTTCAAGCGCTTCGTATTCGATGTCGATGAGCTGCGCGGCGCGGCGAGCGAGGTGTTGATTGTCGGCCACCACGCCGGCGATCACGTCGCCCGTGCAGCGGGTGACGTCGCCGATGCCAACAAACACGGGCCAGTCTTTCGCGATGAGTCCCACGAGCGGATCGCCCGGCACGTCGGCGGCGGTCACCACGCGATGCACCCCGTCAAGCGCGAGGGCGCGCGTGGGATCTATCGAAAGAATTTTCGCCCGCGGATGATCGGTCAGCCGCACCGCTCCGTAGAGCATGTTAGGCACGACCATGTCGTCGACGAATTTGCGATCTCCCAACACGGCATCGTGCCCGGTGTAGCGCTGGAGATCGGTTCCCACCTTGCCCGAGCGGTCGGCCTCGGAAAGTTCGGGCAGCGATTCCCCTTGGCGGAGCTTCGCGTAAAGTTCAATGCTATCGACGATCTGCGCGTAACCCGTGCAGCGGCAGAGATGCGGCTTGAGCGCGGTGGCGATTTCGTCACGCGAGGGACTGGGATTCTTATCGCAGAGCCCCACGCCGCGCATCGCCATGCCGGGGATGCAGAAACCACATTGCACGCCGCCACAGCGAACGAACGAATCAGCAATCTGCTGCCGATGTTCGTCGCCGAGACCTTCGAGCGTGGTGATCGACTTACCCGCGGCCTTCGAGGGTTTCAACGCGCAGGAAAGCACCGGTTTGTTATCGAGCAAAATCGTGCAGCAACCGCATTGAGCCTGGGGGGAGCAACCGTTCTTCGGTGACGTGATTCCCAGAAAGTCACGCAGGACGTCGAGCAGGGTAAGGTCGTCGTCCTCGGGGAGTTGGACTTCCACGTCCGAACCATTGACGCGGCAAGCGAATTTGAGCGTGCTCTCAGTAACGGTCGCCATCGGTGTTGGCCTCCAGAGAACTGGTGTAGGTATTCCAGAGGGCGGGTGGTAAAACTCCCGCCAACGACGCTTGCCTGGAACGCAGTGGCCAACTCATGCCTCGACGCGAGCCGAGACTATCCTTCCACCTGTCTTAGTGTGCCATACAGGCCGACTTGGTTCAAGCACAATACGGAAGCTTCGCATAGACACAGTAAGGGTTTTTGGCAGATTGCTCCGATTATGAAAGCCTAAACGAGCATTTCTTAATAGCTCGATAGTCGCCGAATATCGGGTTTTAAAGCTAAATCTTGCGTTGCGATATCCGTACGCGTCGCCGCGTGGGCGCACCCGTAGTGTAGAACCGGCAATCCGTTGGATAGCGGTCTGACGAGGATTACTACCGGACTACGGATAGTATCGCTTCATCGCAGGCACGAGTTGTTTCCAGCGTTGTAATTCCGCAGCCTCTAGCTTAACTCGGGCTTGCTCAGCCAACTCTCTTTCGAGTTTGGTGACTCTAGCACGAAGCGATTGAAATTCGCTTAGTAAAACTTCTTGAGCGACCGACTTAGATTCGTCCATTTCAAATTCCTTTTTGAACGGGGGACAATTGATGCAACCAAAATCGTTTTGGTGCTGTCTAGATATTATATATAATCTTGAGCTACGGTCCAGTATGTGAGACCTCTAGGGAGCTATTTACTGGCCATTAGTGAGGAGAGTTTTTGCGATGGCGAGACCAAAGACCGAGCTGGTTCATTATTCGATCAAAACAAGACTTGGGTATTCTAAGGACACCCCGGACAAAGATTTCTGGAAAGATTGGAATGAGCGAACAACCAAAGTATGCAAACCATGCTGGGAGCTAAAGTACTGTCCTTATGGGAAGCTTGTGGATTTGTCACCTTTACTTCCAATCAGTCGAGAAGAAGCAAGTGATGACCGAGAGCGTGTCAGGGAATTAATTCAAGCTGGAGTGCTTGGGCGGATATCGGAGCTTGACGATGAGGAAAAAGCCGAACTGGAATTGGCTGCCGCGGAAATGGAGCAAGATCCCGTCGCATTCGCGCTAACAATGCAGAACAGATTGGCGGTAGACGCCCTAATTCAGGCGGCGGTTGATGCCGGCGAGGTCGATCCAATTAGTGCGGTGATGGATAATAATACACCGATCCAGTTTTACCGCACTGCATTTCCGATTGAATCAGATGAAGACTTTCAAGAACGACTGCAAGAAGCGTATACGCCCGAAGTTGAAGAAGCAATCAAAAACAAGATTGCCCAGTTGCGCCGATGGCTGGAGACTGGAGTACGTGATGACTCCCGTCCGCTTGAAGGTTGGAGAAAGGCCATCTTTGAGAAAAGAGTTCGAAACTTTGATCCAGATGACTATCCCGAGACTCAACCCGTACGCATCTACGAATGTAAGTGTAATATCTTTGGCCACGTGTGTCCTGTGTTTTTCACAGCTAATGCAGTGACAGAAACAAGCGATGAGAGGCGGAGAGGCCGCTACCTATCCTTTCAAACAAAATTGCGGGTAGTCCGCCGCGACAACTATACCTGCCAACATTGCGGCAAGCATCTACTGGATACCGAAGTTGAGTTCGATCACGTCATTCCAATCGCGAAGGGCGGCAGTTCAGAAGAAGCTAACATACGATTAACTTGTTTTGACTGTAACCGTTCCAAGTCAGATCGAGTCGACCTGTAGCTAACTATCTCGAGAGGTGAGACGGGAGATACTGCGACGTTAGCTTCACCAATTAAGATCAGGTAGTTGAGTGGCGACGTATCCGAAACGACGATCATCGGTCAATCAATCCACGAAGATCAGTTAGTTGCTCTTCCAGCTCCGCCGCAGTGACAAGGTCTTCGGTCACGCCGTGCCGTTTGAGGACTGCATCGGCTTCGTAGCGGCTCATGCCAAGGCTAGTGGCAAACTCGCCGTGTGAGAGCTGGTCCTGCCGGTAGAGTTCCACCAGAGCCGCCTCTTTGGTGGCCGCCGAAACGTCGCCAAGCTTAGTGCGCAATTGCTCTTCAATGCTTTCGGGCAGTTGGAACGACACAGTAACCATATTGCTTCTCCTTATACATATTCTAGCACCCGATGCGTAGAAACCCTCACCCGTGTATTTTGGAGTCGGTTACGGTAGGTTCGCATAGACATAATAAGGGTTTTTGGTAGATTGCTCCGATTATGAAAAACAGCACCTATCTCAAAGCCGCACAAAAGTACGAAAAGCAGATGGTCCGCTTCCTGCGGGACCTGATTGCCATCCCCAGCGAGTCCGCCGAAGAAGGCCCGGTGATTGCCCGCATTCGCCAGGAAATGGAAGCGACCGGGGCGTTTGACAAGATTTGGACCGACAAGCTCGGCAACCTGCTGGGCCAAGTCGGTAAGCCGGGTCCCGGTAAAAAGCTGATTGCCATCGACGCCCACGTCGACACGGTCGGCATCGGCAACCGCGACGAATGGAAGCACGACCCGTACAAAGGGAAAGTCGCCGACGGCAAAGTCTGGGGCCGCGGGGCAGGGGACCAAGAGGGGGCCGTCCCCGCGATGGTCTATGCCGCCAAGATCTTGCGCGATCTCAAGGTCGACATGTCCGAATTTTCACTGCTGCTCACCTTCACCGTGATGGAAGAAGACTGCGACGGACTTTGTTGGCAGTACATCGTCAAGGAAGACAAGATCAAGCCCGACGTGGTGGTGGTCACCGATTCGACCAATTGCACGATCCTGCGCGGACAACGCGGACGGATGGAAATTGGCGTCACGTGCGATGGCAAGTCATGCCATGGCTCGATGCCCGAGAAGGGGGACAACGCGGTCTACAAAATCGCCAAGGTGGTCCGCGAGATCGAAGCCCTCAACGAGCGACTCCCCAAGGATGATTTTCTGGGGAAGGGGACGATCACGGTCAGCTACATCGACTGCAAGACGCCGAGCCTCTGTGCCGTGCCGGGGCAGGCGTACATTCACCTGGATCGCCGACTGACGGTTGGCGACACCAAACAATCCGCCGTGGCGGAAGTGAAAGACGCCGTCAAAAGGGCTGGCGTGAAGGCCAAGGTCGAAGTGCTTCGCTACTCGCGGCCCAGCTACACGGGTCTCGAATACGAAACCGAAAAATATTTCCCCACTTGGTGCTTCCCCGAGGAATCACTCCAGGTGCAGGCCGCGATCAAGACGCACCAAGAGGCACTCGGACGGGCACCGGTCGTGCATCGCTGGACCTTCAGCACCAACGCCGTATCGATTGCCGGCATGTACGACATCCCGTGCGTCGGTTTCGGCCCGGCCCCCGAGAACGTCGCCCACACGGTGAACGACTCGGTCCCAATCCAACACCTGATCGACTGTGCGGCGTTCTACGCGGCGTTCGGCCAATCGTACTGCGATCTCGCCGCCGGTCGGCCCAACGAAACATCGATGACATTCAAACGCAAACCTGCATAACCCTAGACATTGTCACGGAGAGAGTATGTCATCCTGAGAGAGCCTTGGCGACCGAAGGATCTGGGTTAATCCCGTGCACGTCATCCGATGCGTGTTAAGGGTGAACCCAGATTCCTCAAGTCGCGGAGCTCCTTTCGGAATGACATTATTGACAGACACTACAAGGAGAGCGAATCACACATGGCGAACCTCAAAGGCCGCGATTACATCGAAACGCAGGACCTCACGCGTGAGGAACTGGACCTGCTGTTGGACACCACCACGGAACTCAAGGCGAAGTTCCGTCGGGGCGAGCCGACTCTGCTCCTACCGCATCAAACGGCGTTCTTGCTGTTCTTCGATAAGTCGACTCGAACCCGTAATGCCTTTGAAGCGGGCATGACGCAACTCGGTGGGCACGCGCATTTCTTGGACGCCGACGTCACCCAAATCAGCCACGGTGAAACCCCAGCCGACACCGGCAAGATTCTCGCCTCGATGGGCCACGGCATTTGCATCCGCCATGACCTCGTGCTCGATCAAGGAAACAAGTACATGCGCGAGATGTCGGAAGCGACCGACGTGCCGATCATCAATATGCAGTGCGACGTGGATCACCCCACGCAAACGCTCGCCGATTTGCAAACCATGCGGGAACTGTTTGGCAACGATCTCTCGGGCAAGAAGATCGCTGTGAGTTGGGCGTTTGCTCCCTCGTATGCCAAGCCCTTGAGCGT
>JBGTEU010000391.1:0-2720 GCA_041747595.1 Bythopirellula sp. | reverse complement strand
CCGTAGACTATCGCGACACTGATGCTGCGCTTGCGGCACTCGATAATGTGGCACGTGCAGAAGTAGCTCTGGGTAATCGCGAAAACGCGGTCCACGCTTGGGAAATACTCCTCATGCTACCTGACGTGAAACATAAAGATGGTGGCATCAATTTGATGAACTATCGACATTCGGCTTGCGTGGAACTTTCTGAATACCATGAGTCTCAAGGCAACTATTCGATGGCCGAGCGATTTGTATCGCAAGCAATTTTCCAAGATCCTATACGCGACAGATGCGGCGTGTATACGAGCGGGGTAAGAATGGAACTTGAGAGTCGCCTCGAATCGTTGCGTCGTGTCCAAGGCAAATGAAACGAACATTAATCGGGTAGGCGAGTCTATTGAGTCGCTCAAACGACTTGCCGATATGATGGACCTGAACTTCATTTGGCTGCGGTTTCCAAAAGAGCGGGACTGATGCGGACGATATGTGTGATCGAACACGGCGATTTGCTGGCGCTTCACCCCTAGAGTGCATCGCATAGAGCATTGGTTTGCGTTCTCGCCCCATCGGAGTCAACGAGTAGTTGTCCATACTTGATTATTTGGCCGTTAGGCGATAGAAGTCAGGGATAGTTTCAATTTAATAAAGGCTACAGCACAAGGAGAAACTCTATGAGCACCAACTTCAAGTACCGTCGGCTGGACAAGAGCAATGCTGCCGTCCTGCTCGTCGACCACCAATCAGGACTTTGCAACATCGTGGGAGATTTTTCTCCGGACGAATTCAAGAATAATGTGCTGGCGCTGGCCGATGCCGCGAAGTATTTCGAGTTGCCGACGATCCTGACGACAAGCTTCGAAGGCGGTCCTAATGGCCCTCTTGTGCCGGAACTCAAGGAACTGTTTCCAGATGCTCCCTACATCGCTCGTCCCGGGCAAATCAATGCTTGGGACAACGAAGACTTCGTCAAGGCAGTGAAGGCAACCGGCAAAAAGCAATTGATCATTGCCGGTGTGGTCACCGAAGTATGTGTCGCCTTCCCTGCGCTTTCAGCTCTTGAGGAAGGCTTCGAAGTATTCATAGTTACCGATGCGTCCGGCACATTCAATCAGACCACTCGCCAGGCCGCTTGGTCGCGAATGGAAGCTGCCGGAGCACAGTTGATGACATGGTTTGGCGTCGCTTGCGAACTGCATCGCGATTGGCGAAACGATGTCGAAGGGCTAGGTGCTTTATTCTCCAATCATCTGCCCGCTTACCGGAATTTGATCACGAGCTACAGCGCAAAGCAATAGGTATCCTAGGCGAACAGACCAAAAGGGCACTTGCATGACAGCACTCCGTCAGATTATTCGCGATGTACCGGCTCATTGGGTTGGGGATGGGTTTCCTGTCCGAAGCCTATTCTCCTACGCTGGAGGCAACTTGTTTGATCCGTTTCTGTTACTTGACTATGCGGGTCCACACACGTTCGCCCCAGCGGAAGCCCACCGGGGAGTGGGAGAGCATCCACACCGAGGGTTCGAGACCGTCACGATCGTTTATCAGGGCGAGCTCGAACATCGCGACTCATCGGGAAGTCGCGGCACTATCGGCGCCGGCGATGTGCAGTGGATGACTGCAGCCTCCGGAGTCGTCCATGACGAATTTCACAGCGAACGGTTTACCCGCGAGGGTGGCACGCTGGAGATGATTCAGTTGTGGGTCAATTTGCCAGCGAAAGCCAAAATGTCACTGCCTCGATACCAGTCGCTACTGAATGCAGATATTCTCAGTCATGAGCTGCAGGAGGGAACCGGAAAGGTACGTGTGATTGCAGGCAATTTTCAAGGAACGCCGGGTGCCGCTCAAACCGTCACACCGATAAACGTGTGGGATGTTCAACTGAATGGCTCGAAAGTATGGAATTTTAGTTTTCCCGAAGGCCACACCGCATTGGTTGTCGTGCAGTCCGGAGACGTTCGTATCAACGGAGAGCAAGTCAATGCAACCGGAGCAGCCGTTTTAGATCGGACCGGGTGTCGTGTTAACGTCGAATCCTCAACCAACGCGAGAATGCTGGTGCTGACGGGCGAACCGATTGGCGAGCCTGTCGTTGGTCAAGGACCGTTTGTGATGAATACTCGCGACGAGATACGTGAGGCGATTGACGATTTTCAGGCGGGCCTAATGGGACGACTCTCATAGAGATCTTGCCCTGAACTTTACCTATGGAATACGGTTGAACGGGTGACGAATCTTGTACTCAGTCGATCAACTTCAATTGTAATGTCATTCTTTGCAGCATCTGTTTTGATCGGCTGTTCCATTTGTGCCCAACCGGTCCATGATGACTGAACTTCTCGGGAGGCTCGGGAGATTGCCGGGGAGGCATATGTTTACGGTTTCCCCTTGGTCGAGAATTTTTTCCGCGCAGAGAGCGACACCTCCTTCGCCGCCGCCGCCGTCAAGTGCCAATTGACAGCTCACCACGCTTCTTCGACTCCAGCGACACACAGGGTCACAATGCAGCGAAAGAGACCTGGACGTATAACGCTCGCGGACTGGTGGCTACGCACACTGAGGCGGCTCTGGCCAGGCGGTTACAGAATTGTTTACTTATGACCTGAAGCGTCGCCCGCTAACGCATACTGACTTTCGAGGCAAAGTATGGACAAATCATTACGATTCGTGTTGCGACAAATCGTCGGCCAGCGAGAATCCGATGGGTCATGGCAGCATCCGAAACACGGACT
>JBGTEU010000390.1:0-3989 GCA_041747595.1 Bythopirellula sp. | reverse complement strand
GTGCTCGACAAGAAGCTCGCAAAAGAAGAAATGTCGCCTCAACAGCCGATGCGTGTGCTGTTTTTGTTACATCCAAGCGAAGAAGCGGCAAAAAAATAAAACTTAGCCGCGGAGCTTGCTCCGCGTGAAAATTTTGGGGGGAGTTTCATGTCCGAAGTTCGAATTCGCATGCGCCCCGGTGGTCCGCTTGTCATTGAGGGTCCCTTTACGCTTGCCGATTCAGCGGGAAATCTGTTTTCGCTTCCCACCGACAAGCCGGCGATCGCCCTCTGCCGCTGCGGCCAATCGGCGAACAAGCCGTTCTGCGATGGTACGCACAAAACGTGCAATTTCGTTTCCGACGAGCGAGTGCCTGGGGAATGACCAAGCCTCAAATGACCAATTGAATAAAAGCGAAAAACGATTGGTCATTGGGGATTTGGGCATTGGTCATTTCTTTATCGACAAGTTTTCCCCGCGCTGTTTGTGATGATTGGAGTAGCGCGTTCGAGAACTTTCCGGTGACGAGTGCGAAAATCTGCGAGCAATAACGATTCCACCGCGCGGCGACGCAGCGAATCGCAAATTCTTGGACGGTTACGGTTCGCAGCCAGTGGTTGCCGAGGTGCTAGCCGTGCTAGAATCCGCCCCCCGGCACTGCTTCTCATTGGAGGAACACGCGTGGGAGTCTTCTTCGCAGGAATCTGATCGCACAAGGAATCGTCACCTCATGGCCAAGGGCAACAAGAAATCTTCCTCAGCTAGTGCTGTTATCGAATCTGAAGCTTCCCCTGCCGGGGAGCAACTTGCCGCGCAATTTGTCGGGCAGTGGAACCGACTCGTCAGCACGACCAACTGGGAGAAAGGGCGAATCATTTGCCATTGGCGGGAGGCACTTCTCACGGAAGGGGCTGCCGTCACGGAATATTCCGACGAGGCGTGGGCCCAGCTCGTGGGTGGCGTGACGAGCCAACACGTGGGCCGACTGCGGCGGGTGTTCCAGCGGTTTGGTGCCGAGTTCGAGCAATACCCGGGACTTTACTGGAGCCATTTCCAGGCAGCCCTCGATTGGGACGACGCCCCCATGTGGCTCGAAGGGGCCATTCAAAACGAGTGGTCCGTTTCGCAAATGCGGGGCAAGCGCTGGGAAACCTTGGGCACCCCACCCGCGGAGCAACGCGCTGAACTTGCCGCCAGCGAAGTGGAGGAACTACCGACAGAACCCGCAAAAGCAGGGACGGGTCCGGCAGAACCCGCGAGCGAGGAACCCTCCACCGCGAAGACGGCAAGCGTGAAGTCGCTCGCCACGGAAGCAGCCACGCGGGAACGTACCGAGGAAGGCAGCGATGCGCACGAGAAGGAAGCGCTGACCGCGAAACCGCAAGCGAAGCGCACCCCGTTGAATGTGAATGTCGAGCTTTTGTCGGATGACTTGGCTGACGCGTTCGAGCAATTCAAACTGGCGATCATCGCCCAGCGCCGCGAAGGGTGGCGGGACACAACGCGCGAGACGGTGATCGAATGCCTCGACGCGCTGAAGGAACTCGCCCTCGCGGAAGCGTAAATTTCAGATCGTCGCGTATTGCTCGGCATACTCCAGCACCCAGTGCTCGATTAATTGCCGGAAGCTGTCGAGATCGGCGTCTTTCAGCAATTGATAGTGGTTGCGAGTGAAGACTTCCTTGTTGCGGATCGTGCCGCGAGCTTCGAGCGTCAAGACGTGATATTGATTGTGCGGCGCGACCGTCATCGAGAGGCGACTGAGCAAATTCTCGCGGCGGCCGCTGTTGAGTGACAGGTCATCGCGGTAAACCGTGGAACCCCAGCCCTTGTCGTCGGCCACGGGGGCAATCCGAAAGCCTGGAAAATTGTCGGCCAACTGTTTGAGGCAATTCTCGATATAGTCGGTTAATTCCAGACGGTACTTGCTGTGCAGCCGACGGCATTCCTCTTCGCTGAGCGCGCGGGCGGCTTCCTCGCGAGCCTTGACGTCGCGAGCCTGTTGGCCCCGTTCGGTCGCACGTTGGAGTCGTTCTTTAAAATCCATAATCTTTTGCTACGAATGCTAGCGGATGTGTGTTTCGCCGATCTTCGCTTTGATTTCGCGGTGGTGCAACCCCTGGCGGCGTGAGCCGACAAAGTTCCCGTAGGCGTGCTAGCAGTTGCCTACGGAAATATCGGTTTTTTCTTCAAGATAGTTGCAAGTTGGGTCCAGGGGCTCACCGATATTTGGGATACGGACCGGGGGGCGCCGCAGAAATTTGCGCCCGGCAGGATGCCTGCGCCCCTGTTATGTCCATTCGCGTGGGAAGGAACCCTCGACATGCATACGCATTTGAAGATTTATCGTGGTCCCGTGGAAGTGGAATCGCGGGTCATCTCCAAGAACGAAACCGGCGAGGATAGCGTCACGGTTTCATTTGGTGAGATTCTCCCCTTGATCGTCGACGCCGTGGAAAGCCAACGCACGTGGCTCGGCGATTTCGAGATCGACGACGTGACGATCTCACGCGACTTGTACGAAGTCCTGTCGGCCTACCAATATTTCCGCCGTCCGACGGGTGCCTGAGTACTCGATTGCTGGTTACGGCAAACGGAAACTGAATATTGTTCTCGCAGCCTGGCGCACGAATTGCGCTGGGCTGTTTTTGTGCGCCCATTGTGCAGCGTTTAGGCGGATCTGGCCGGCGGATTGCGGCTCTCTGGGGCAAAGTGAATAATGTTGCTTCTTCCTGTAATTCAATTATCTAAGGACCGCCCCATGTCCCGAGATCGCCTGCAAGCCGCCACGGATCGTATTCAATTTGCTCGCCGCTACACCAAGCAGTTTCTCGACGATCTCAACGAGGAAGATTGGTTTTGGACGCCGCCCGGTTTCGTGACGCACGTCGCGTGGCAAGTCGCCCACATTGCCAGCTCGCAATATGGCCTGTGTTTGTTCCGCCTGCGAGGGCGTACCGCGGAAGATGAAACGTTGATACCGCAAGAGTTTTGGGACAATTTCAAGATCGGCTCGATTCCCGTCGCCGGGGCGGAGAACAATCCCCCGGTGGCGACGATCTGGGGCGTCTTCGACGGCATGCAGGAGCAGGTGCTCAGTGAACTTGCCGACAAATCGGATCAGGAAGTCGACATACCGCTCGAGAAGCCGCACCCGGCCTTCAGTACGGTGCTGGGCGGAATCGAATACAGCCCGATGCACGAGTTGATCCACGTGGGACAAATCACGCTCTTGCGGCGGCTGATGGGGAAGCCGTCGAAGCGGTGAACCTAATGCACAGAAAAATGTCATTCCGAGGGAGCCTTGGCGACCGAGGAATCTGGCTTCCTGCCGAGCACGTATTCATGTATGTGTGAAGCGTGAACCTAGATTCCTCAAGTCGCGGAACTCCTTTCGGAATGACAATGGATAGACGGAAAGCCCTTCATGCACCAAACACTGCATCTCACGCTTGCCGAAATGGAAGCCCAACTCGACGCCATTCGCCAAGCGCCGCAAGATAACGGCGTGCTGGAAATGATTGTCTGCCGCCCCGGCGAGAACGAACGGCAAATGCTGTTCGAGGCGGAACTCGACGTCGCGCGGGGACTTGTCGGCGATAGTTGGCTCACCCGTGGGCATTATCGCGGCGGCCCAGCCGATCCCGAGTGCCAAATCAACATCATGAACAGCCGCGTGGCCGCGTTGGTGGCCCAAGACCGCGAGCGGTGGCAACTCGCCGGCGATCAGCTTTATATTGACCTCGATTTGAGCGACGCGAATTTGCCGCCAGGTTCGCAGATCGCCATCGGCACGGCGATTTTGCAAGTCACCGCCGAGCCGCACACGGGGTGCAAGAAGTTTGCCAGCCGCTACGGCAGCGACGCCACGAAGTTCGTGAATTCGCCGGAAGGAAAGCGGCTGCACCTGCGCGGCATCAACGCCAAAGTGATTCAATCGGGGTTGATTCGCACGGGCGATACGGTAACGAAACTCCAATAACCCCAGCCGGAGAGCAACGCTCTCCGGG
>JBGTEU010000389.1:0-2757 GCA_041747595.1 Bythopirellula sp. | reverse complement strand
GTTCACGGACGTGCTCCAGGTCGCTCAGATGCTCAAGATCGGATTGGCTATAGTCGGCGTTGGCCGTGTTTTTTTTAACGGGTTCGTCGTTTGACATTTTTTCCAGCGTAATTGTTTATGTGAGCGGGTCGTTTGCCCGCCGATCAATCTCGTGTGTCGATCCGTCCAATTTTGAATTTTAGTTGTTTTACCCCTGCCTCGGGCAATGCCTTTTGCAAGCTCGCGAGCAGCTGTTCCTTGCGGAAGGTGAGCTCCTGCATCAACAGCGAGTTGGCCACCAGCACCTCGAACACGCCGCGACGCAGGGCGGAAACTTGCGTCATGCGAGTGAGCTCCTCGCCCGCGGCTGTCTGCCAGGCCTCGTCCCGTTCCCCCGCCGCGTGGATTTGGGCGTAACCGCGGCGATTGACCAACTGAGCGATAACGTTGCCAATTTTCTTCGGGCTTCTCCCGTAGTACTTCCGCTCTTCGGCCCTGCGATGCGCGTCGAAATCCGTCCAGGCATCCCGAATGCTAGGCTTGTCGTTCGCACTGTCGTCCATGGTCTTCTTGTGGCTGAGGTCTTCGATCTCGGTCCGATCTCGTACAGGCCAGCCACAACTCCTTCCTACCTGTCACGAGACAGCGGCATGATCACGTAGCCATAGCCATCGTCGGTCTTGCACACGGCCGCGCTCTCGGCGTCCTTGGCTTCGAACGTAAATGTTTTCTCGGCGTCGAGCACCTTGAGGAAATCGGTCACGAAGCGTGGGTCGAGCGTCACGGTGAGCTCCTCGCCGGTGTAACCGATGGGAAGTTCGATCCGCGATTGCCCCACTTCGGCGGCCTTGCCGGCGAGCACCAACATGCCATCGCCGAACGTGAAATCGACGCCTCGGCTTTCCTCGCTGGTGACAATCGCCGCCTGACGTACGGCGGCATGGGTTGCCCCCACGGCAAGTTCCAAATTCACACCGTTGTGGCCCCCCTCGGGGAACACCTTTCTCCAATCAGGAAAGCGGCCTTCGAGCAACCGTGCCGAGATCGTCGCCCGCGCGGTGTGAACCAAGATTTCGTTCCCCTTGAGCGCGATCTGAACTTCGGCGTCCGTGGGGGCAATAGCACGCTCGATCAACACCATCGCCCGCGTGGGGACAATCGTCGTTTGATCGGCACTCGTGGGACTGCCCGATTTGGTGACCGGACCCGTCATCTTCGCCAGACGGCGACCGTCGGTGCCAATTGCCGTGATGGTGTCGTCGCCGAATTCCAATTTCACGCCACCCAGCGCGTAACGGCTGCTCTCGTTGTCGGTGGCAAACACCGTGCGGCGAATCAATTCCCGCAACAACCGCGCGGAGATCTCAAAGTAGCTTGCCTCCTCGAATGCCGTCACTTGCGGAAACTCGGTGGGATTCTCGGCGGGGAGGCGGAACTGGCTCCGCTCGCCACGGATCGTGATGCCCGTCGAGTCGCATTCCAAATGGAGCGTTTGATCGTTGCTCTCACGCAGAATGGAACCAAAGCGTGCGACCGAAAGGACCGCCATGCCGGGGACCTGGATGTCGACGCCGGAAACCTGGTGGCGGATGCCTACTTCGAGATCGGTCGCCAGCAGCGTGACCGCATCGCTAGTGACTTCGAGTTTGACGTTTTGGAGGATCGGCTTGGGACTCCGCGAGGGAGCGACCGAGGCGACGGTTTGGAACGCGTGCAGGAGCTGTTCCCGATCACAGGAAATTTTCATGGACTTGCTGCCCTTTCCACTGGTGCGTGTGGTCTCCGCCGAGGTTTGGTTTTCAAGAACGGTGCTCAACAGAAACCTCCTGAGTGTGTTTCTCTTTTAATAAATTGTTTAGTTTAGTAGCAGTAGTAATGCGGGGCGGTGAATTGTCGATAACGCGATGCGAATTGTATTAACGTGACTAGCTGCAAGGAATTCGGCTCATCGGTATCAGGTGGAAAACGTGTTGGTTGGTTGTTGGTCGTTTGTTTCGTTGTTGTCGATAACAGCGGGGACTTTGAACCGAACGGGATTGTTGAGTTGAATCAGTGGTGCAAGCAAATCGATACGAACAACGGGCAAACAAGTTTTCCACAAAGTTTCTTATACGGGCTCGTGTTGAACATCGCGATTCAAGCGGCGAGTAAAATTCGGCGAAGTTCCTCAACGGCGTGTTGCGTGGCGGTGTCGGTGGTAAGCACAAGTTGCAACGATTCCATCGAGTGCATAATCGTGGAGTGGTCGCGGCGGCCAAGTTCCCGGCCGATTTGGGCGTAGCTGGCACCGGTCAGAGTGCGGAGCAAATACACGGCAACATTGCGGGCGAAAACGAGCGACTTTCGCCGCACGGGGCCACGCAAGGCGGCTTGGGTGACGCCGAAATAGCGGGCCACGACGGCAATAATTTCTTTGGAGGCGAGGCCGGTGCGAGCAGCTCCGGGGTTCGTCCCCACCAACGGCGCAACTTCCAATTCACGCAGGGCTCGTAGCAACTGAGGCACGGGGCCGGTCACGGCTTCGGCCAGCGAACGAAGCTGCCGGTCGTCGATGGTCGTGCCACGCTCCACCGCCGCGAGCCGCAGCAATTCCAAGCGTGCCTCGGTGCCGGGATGGTTGAGCCACAACAGCAATCCTCCGGCGAGGCGATCGCCAAGGCCCGGTTCAAGTTGCTGAGCGGTAGGAGGTAATTGCGAGGTGCAGAGTACAACCGCGTTTGAGCCCGCCAGCTTGTCCAGCAGATTGCGGAGCTCGTGATGCAGTGCCAGCTTCACCGG
>JBGTEU010000388.1:0-4385 GCA_041747595.1 Bythopirellula sp. | reverse complement strand
AACCATGCGCGGCGCCTCGCGGCTAAACGGTTCCGCGCGATGAGATGACCAATTCCAGATAACTCCGCCGTTCGACGTCGCAGAGATTCAATTCCGCGGCAAGGGTGGCGAGCGCCTGCTTTGCGGAATCGGCGGTCGATTCGTCACTCACGCCGATCTCCAGTTCCACGAACGTGCCGAGCTTGCGTACGTCGTCGAGGGCGACTTCCACGGTGAATCCCTCGCGGCTCAACTCGCACGTTCGCCGCTGCTTTCGCACGATCGACGCCGGCGTGAAACCGAGGCTCCGCAGAATCTCGCCACACGCCGCTAGGGCATCGGGTCCGTCGGCGATGCGGACTTCGTATTCCACGCGAGTCTTGGTGGTTTGATCGAGTTTCGGGCCCTTGTAGGTCAGAGAATTCTCCTGTCCCACCGCTCGGATGCGGAAGGCTTCGTCGGTTTGGGCGAAGTCGCGCTGCGGATGGGCGTAATAACAATCGACCTGGGTGACCGCGTCGGTAAGGGTTGCCCCCATGCCTGAGAGCACCGCTTCAATCGGTGCCAAACTCGCAACGCGGTATTTTTGTTCGATTTCGAGCGGCATCAACGACTCCATGCCCGGGGACTGCGCTCCCCGGGACAAGTGAAAGAGTGAAATTGGGACCCGGGGAGTGCCATCCCCGGGCTTTGGTTTTTATAAGAGGTATTGGGACTTTTCAAACCGCTGGCCGGGCTGCACGCGTTCGGCAACCTGCACGGCATCGAGCGCGAACAGCGGGCTGATTTCCACGTTCACCCCGTCGGCCACTTTGGCCCCCGCCGCTTCGAGCCATCGCCGATGCTGCGCGAGCATCATCTCTCGCACGTATTCCGGCGTATCCACCGCCGCCCCCGACGCGTTCTTGAGCGGCGCCAAACATTCCTCTTCGAGATATTCCACGACCACCGGCCGCGCGGCCTGGGGCAACAAATCGAAAATGAACCGCTCGAACTTGAGAGCGTTCGGCTCCGAGGGATTCACCAGCTCGCCACGTTCGTCGATGTACGGCACCTTCTTGCGGGCAATGTGGAAGGGCATCATGTCGGTCAATTCAACGGCCCGCTCGAACAAGCTCCGTTCAAACACGTGAATCGCCAAGCTGCCGGCCCAAAATTTCAGCTTGCCCTTCGCGTCGCACAGCTCGGCCACGTCGTCGGGAATGTCGCTGTACTCGATGATGTGCATCCGGCCGTCGATCATCGCAAAGTTGCCCCACTTTTCGTGCGGGTGCTTTTTCTCGACTGTGATCGAAGTCAATTCCGAATGGGTGAGCAAATGATGCCCGATCAAGTGCGGGTCGCAAATCGGCACGAGCGGATTATCGACTTGCAGATAAAAAAGCTGTTCGATGCCGCGCTCTCGCATGTGCTCGAGCGCCCCGCTCGCGCCCAAGGCCGCCACGGTGCCGCCGTGGCCGTCGGGGCTAAGAAACAACTCGCCCTTGCCAGACATCAGCAACTTGCCCGAATCAATCGCAATCGCGGGCATCGTTCCTTGGCAGAAGACAAATAGGTCGTCATCGGTGAGGCCGAAGTTCTTGTTTTCTGCCAGGAACCGCACCGTGTCGTCGTGCGTGGCGGGGCTTGTCATGACATACAGGGGAATCGCCGCACCGTACCTCGCCGCGCTGGCCCGCACTTTTTCGATATGAATCTGGAGCAAACTCGCCCCCGAGATCGGGCCGATCGGGTACAAGCTCTTGGGCAGATCGAATCCGAGCCGGCTCCCCTGCCCTCCGGCGACCAAGAGCACTCCCACCTTGCCGGAATGCAGCGCGGCCGAGCCACACTCGAGGGCTTGCAACATCTGTGCTTCGGAGGGCTCGCCGAGCCGCACGGCGGGGGGCGGTTCGGCCTGCCGCGAGAGTTCCACCCAATCGGGTTGGTCGACTTTGCCGTGGTAGAGCGAATCGACAAGAGAAAAATCGACATTCTCGATTTGGGCCGCCAAATGCTGGCGCTCGGCGTCATTTAACTCTTCCCAAAATTGCACGAGGTGCTCTTGGCCCAACGGTGAAAGCCGGGCGACCAGAAATTCTTTGCTGACGACGACGGGGGGCATTTAGAAAATCCATTGCTGAACCCAGGCATACGCCAACAGGCAGAGCACCGGGAACAAAAGAAACACGATGGCGTAGGTAAAAATCGAGGTCCAAACGTGGCGGGGCCAACGAGCCATGATCACTCTTGCCGAGTTGCGGTTGCGAGGAAAGTATCGATTATCAAAGTCCAGGGGACGCCTGCCTACCCCGTTCGGTCAACTAATTCGCCAGGGAGTTGCTTGCCAGCCATCCCCATGAATATACTGGAAAGTTCGGGTTCCGCCCGCGTTCCCTGCAGTCACTAGAATTTTGATTTTGGCTAGGCTTTTATCTTCCAGGAGTTTTACTCGTGTCATCAGGCAAGTATTTGTTCACCAGCGAAGCGGTCAGCATGGGTCACCCCGACAAGCTGGCCGATCAGATTTCCGACGGAGTGTTAGACGCCCTGTTTGCTCAAGATCCCTACAGTCGCGTGGCCTGCGAAACGATGGTCACGACAGGCCTGTGCGTCATCGCCGGCGAAGTCACCACCAAGGCCACGGTCGACATGCAGGAAGTCGTTCGCCAGGTGGTTCGCGAAGTTGGCTACACGGAAGCCGACATGGGCATCAGTGCCGACCACTGCGCCGTGATGGTGGCCTTGCACGAGCAATCCCCCGACATCGCCATGGGCGTGAACGACGACGCCGCGACGGGCAAAGACGTTGGTGCCGGCGACCAAGGGTTGATGTTCGGTTACGCCTGCAGCGACACCCCCGAATAGATGCCGTTGCCGATTGCCTTGTCGCACCGGGTACTCAACCGCCTTACCGAAGCCCGTCAAAAGGGCGAAGTCGATTGGCTTCGTCCCGACAGCAAGAGCCAGGTCACCGTCGAATTCGACGGCAATACCCCCATCCGCGTCGATACGGTGGTTGTTTCGACGCAACACGGACCCGACGTTTCCAACAGCGACATCAAGAAATTCGTTATCGACAAGGTGATCAAGCCCTCGCTCGGTGAGTGGGCTAGCGACGACATCATTTATCACATCAACCCCACGGGACGCTTCGTGGTCGGTGGCCCTCACGGCGACTGCGGTTTGACGGGTCGCAAGATCATCGTCGATACCTACGGCGGTTGGGGTCGCCACGGCGGCGGTGCCTTCAGCGGCAAGGATCCCACCAAGGTCGACCGCAGCGCGGCCTACATGGCACGCTATTTGGCCAAGAATATTGTGAAATCCGGTTTGGCCGAGCGCTGCGAAGTGCAATTGGCCTACGCAATTGGCGTTTCCGAGCCGGTGAGCGTGTACGTCGACACCGAGGAAACCGGCACGATCGAAGATTCTCGCATCTGTGAACTCGTTCGAGAATTGGTCTCGCTCACGCCCGCGGCCATCATCAAGCATTTGGACCTGCGCCGGCCCATCTACCGCAAGACCGCCGCGGGAGGCCACTTCGGCCGCAGCGAGCCGGAATTCACTTGGGAAAAGACCGACCTGGCCCCCAAGTTGGCCGCCGCCGCCAAGCAAACGGTCGCCGCCAGTTAATACGCGGGACAAGTTCCGCGGCTAAATTTAGCCGCGGTGCTTGCACCGCGCTTTTCCTTTGCGGTATGGTCGCGGCATGACGACGCACCCACCTGCCACGTGGCGACTCGAAACCGACGAGGAATTTCCGCCCGGCGCCGCCGCAGCGCTCGTGATCGGCGTGTTGGTAACGCTCTATGCGGTCGCGTTGCTCTTGATCGGGCGCCGCATGATGGGGGCATTCACGGCCGAGTTGTCATGGCAAACGCTGCTTGTTACTGCGCTCACAATTTTTGCGATCATCACGGGCGCGCGAATTCTATGGCGGCGAACCTTTCCGGAAGCCGGTGTCGCTGACCAATGGGTCGGCTGGGGGGCGTCGCTGACGTTTGTGCTGCTCGCCTCGGGATTGAGCTTCCCCGGGCAACAGGAGCGCGACTGGTGGATTTGGCTTCCGCTGCTAGCCGCCGACCAATTCCTGCGCTGGAAACTTTCCGATTCATCGGCATTCGACGCCGTAGCGATTCCTGCCGACAGTCGGCTCAGCGGCGAACAGTTTCAACAGCTCATTCGCACCCGCGCAGTGGACGGTCGTGAAACGATCAACGCCACCTTGCGAGCCGATTTTCAAACCGGCCAGCGCCACGCCACGGTCTATGTCGGCTTCTGCCCGCCGCTGGCCACGATGCCGGAAATCATTGTGGAAGCCACCGCAGGACCCGCCGCCGAACTCAAAATCGTGCTAGCATTCACGCACGGCGCACGCATCGACGTACGTCTCGCGCAAGCGGCGCTCGAACCAACGAGCATCG
>JBGTEU010000387.1:0-5722 GCA_041747595.1 Bythopirellula sp. | reverse complement strand
CCAAATCAGGAAGTCACGGCCATCGACGTCGCCATCGTCGTCGAAATCGCCGGGTTGCCCTGCAACGATGACGCCACCGATGGCTTCATAGACCTCATTGAAGTTGTCGCCGATAGAAACAATATCGATGAGGAACGAAGGTTGTTGAGGAATATTGCTCGTAGGGCTACCAGTACCCTGGCGAAGAGCTAACGCGACCATCGGGCTAGTAAGATCAGAGCTAACGTTCGCGTTAGGATTCGAATCTGTGATGAAAGTGCTCGAGGAACTTGTTGGATTGACCCAAAGATCGGCAAAACCATCTCTCGTGCCGGGACCCTCACCATCGGAGGCCGTATAGGCGACTACGAATTTGTACTCCGTACCGAAATCCAAATCTGCGCCCCATGTCGCTGCCGCTTGCGTTGGACTGCTTGATGACGACGTAATTCCGACCGTGAACTTTGAGGGGTCAGTCCCTTGCTTGATAAAGAGTCGCCCACGCAAATTGAACTGTGTATTGTCCTTAAAGTTCATGAAGTAAGTGTCGTTGATTGAAATTGTTCCTATCTCTTCGAGTGCGCGATTGTCAGTCAAGGTCACTGCAGCAGCGTAGTACCAGGTATCGCCTGGTGCCAGTGAAGGGCCTGCCAAACGTTCAACGTCTTCGGAGGCAGTAAGAAGCAACTGAACTTTTTGATCTTCCGTGACTTGTATCTGGCCTGCGGTTCCGCTGTAGGTTGTCCAAACTCCCGAAGAGTTTGTGATCAGTGTCCCCGGGGCGTATTCAAAGCCATCGGTAAAGAATGGGGCCCCTTGAACAGGTATGACGAATCCGAATGTCAAAAGGCTAGTCAGAATAAAAAATCGTTTCATTAAGTCATCTCCCTGTTAAGCTCGTCCCAAGTGCTACGAACGATGCGCCTCGTGGCTTGTAAATCACTGCTCCTAAATCACTGCTCCCAAGAGGCCGTGACTTGGCGAAACTCGCCGACCCATCGATAACCAAATTCCATTCAAAGAGCACCCCGAGGATACTTCCGCGAGGTTAATTTTCGATGTTCCTATTATGATGATTATGCGCAGAAACCAAAGTTTGTGGCATAATTATTGCGGAAAACACTCACAATAATTTCATCAAGGCCGACTACATTGAGCAGTGACGGAAAACGTCGCAAGCCGCAAAATCCATTCCATTGGCTTAATCCCCACCGGATCATTTCCCTCCGGGTGGTGATATTTTCGGGTCTTTGGCCTTTTGAAGCGGGGCTAAAATCCCATGGAATAGGTACTTAACAACATGGGAGTAGTTTCGTGCGATCCACGGTGTTGGGGAGTGGACCTTCTCGCCGCGGGAACTCAGGACTTCGCCGATCATGCCAATTCCCCAGGCAAGGGTCGCCCTGGAAGTCAGCACCTGGAAGCTCGAATTTGCCTCTTTCAACTGCCGAATCAAGCCGTCCGCCTATGAATTCCCTCAGCAAGCAAATTCCGAGAAGTCCGTCGAACAATTGCTCGGCGTTCGTTCTGGAGAGAAAGTCTTGCTTGTGTTTCGTTTTGTTGTTGGCAGCACAGCCTTGCTCGGCACAAACGGTTCGATTTGCTACGTTCAATGTGTCGCTTTATGGTCAGCGGGCGGGGGAAGTCGCCGAGCGGTTTGCGGCGGGAGACGATAAGCAGGCCGCCACCGAGGCCGAAATCATCCAGCGCGTCCGTCCCGACGTATTACTTCTCAACGAAGTCGATTACGACGAACAGGGAAAGCTTATCGACGCTTTTCAAAAGCTTTATTTGGAGGCGGGCCAGAATGTGTCCAACTCCTCAAGCGGACCTGCCGAACCCATACATTACGAACATCGCTACTTCGCGGCGGTAAACACAGGTGTCCACTCGGGGTTTGATCTCGACCGCAATGGGCGCGTGACCACCGAGCCGGGCAGCAGGGATTACGGCGGCGACTCTTGGGGCTTTGGGCAATATCCGGGCCAATATGGCATGGTGGTGTTGTCGAAATATCCGATCGCGGTCGACGAAGTTCGCACATTCAAGAACTTTCTTTGGAAAGATTTGCCTGGGGCGTTACTTCCTGATGATTCCACAACTGACGAACCGGGAGACTGGTATTCCCAGGAAGCACTCGCTGAGTTTCCGCTCTCCTCAAAGAGCCACTGGGACGTGCCGATCGTGATTGGTGACCGCCCGGTTCACGTCTTGGCCAGCCATCCCACGCCCCCGATTTTCGATGGCGAAGAAAATCGCAATGGACTGCGTAACCACGACGAAATCCGCTTTTGGGTGGACTACATATCAACTGCAGGTGCCGACTATCTCTATGATGACGCGGGTAATCACGGTGGACTCGCCCCCGGAACGAGCTTTGTCATCATGGGGGACTTGAACGGCGACCCTCATGATGGTCAGGGTCAAGAAGGAATCGCCCGACTCTTGGCCGCGCCGGAGATTGCTAATGCAGTTCTTGCTGAGGGTGGGACACCCGAGAGTGACGGTGGCGAAGAACAGGCAAAGTTGCAGGGAGGCATTAACGCTTCACATCGTGGCAATCCGCGCCATGACACCCTGGATGCCAACGACCGAGAGGGTCCCGGCAACTTGCGGCTCGACTACGTTTTGCCGTCAAATGATTTAAAAATAGTTGCGTCGGGAGTCTTTTGGCCACACAATACAGACAAGTTGTTTGCCTTGGTGGGAGTGTTTCCGTTCCCCAGTTCAGACCATCGGTTGGTTTGGGTGGACGTGAATGGCGAGCCGGAAGCGTTAGCGCCCGGAGACGGCAAGCCGTAAACGTTGGCAAGCCGCGAGCGGTCCGCGCCCGAAGGATTGAAATTGGTAACCACGAATCCTACGAATCGCACGAATCCTTTTGTTGAATGATTCGTGCCATTCGTGTCATTCGTGGTTATAAAAAATAATTGATCCCCCGACGGAGTCGCGTCATGGTTTTTCGGAAATCACACAATCGCATGTCCAACGGTTTCACGCTGGTCGAACTGTTGGTGGTGATCGCCATCATCGGGGTGTTGGTAGCCCTGTTACTGCCGGCCATCCAAGCAGCTCGTGAGGCGGCCCGGCGTACTCAGTGCGTAAACAACGTCAAGCAGATGTCGCTCGGGGCTGCTAACTATGAAAGTGCGAACGGGGTTTTTCCACCCGGGAGACTATTGCCCGACTGGTCCGTCGATGGAGTTGCTCGGACAGGTTATTCTAACTATGGAGGAGTTCAGCAAAACGCATCTCATAAGACAGGTTTTTATTCGGTGCATATATGGATATTGCCCTACATGGAGGCAAATAATATTTACCAATTGATCAATTTCAACGTTGGCCAGGTGCTGCAAATGACGACCGGTGGAGGAGCTACTCCATTTAATGTGAACTTTAATGCATACAACAATGCCCAAGGAATGTTTATCTGCCCAAGCGATCCCTTTAGCGAACGAATCGTCGCGGAAAACAACTATCGGAGCAATTTTGGTGGGTCGACCCCGTACGGTGGGTTAGGTAATGCCAATGATCCGTTTGAGTTGTCGGCGGAAGGATTTCCAGCGGGTGGGAACGGTGCCTTCACCATAGGCAAGAAAGGGCTTGGCGCTAAAACTTATACCGATGGTTTATCGAAAACGGCGTTCTTTTCCGAGCGAACGAAAGGCACTGGTAACGATTTGAATACGGGATTGCCTCAACGATCTGATATGATCACGAGACCTAATCGAGGTTTCGGTCTCGTGCCTTCAGTACAAGCAGTGTACAACGAGTGTGGTACTTATACTCCTAAGGTAGACAGCTTTAATTTTAATTCAACAGGTCGGTGGTTGGCCGGTAGTGACTTTGCCAACGGCTGGCCCTTTGCTGGTTATAGCAATAGCCAGTACAATCATGTGGCCCCTCCCAATTGGAGTGGATATGACTGCGGTCTAAGTAGTGCTATATCCGACACGCCGACCGAGCACCAAATTGTTGCACCCCGGAGCGAACATGCTGGAACCGTCGTTGTTGGATTTGGAGATGGGCATACCCAAATAGTTAGTGACGACATCGATCTTTTAGTTTGGCGTGCCCTTGGATCTCGAGATGGTGGAGAAACGATCGACAGTGGATCATGAATAGAATTTTCTTGCTAACGCTATTGGCTAGCTTTTGTGGATGCAGTGGGTCGGGCACTACTGAAACTGAAGACAAGCGGCAGACCGCTGCTGCGGCCTACGAGAATGCGCAAACTGCCTTTACAAGCAAGGATTATGCGAAAGCTAAAGAAGCCTACGATATCGCCTTAAAGGGAGGTTTGTACTCCGACTTAATAGGCCCTGCTCGGGTTCGGCAGGCCGTATGTCTGGCCGAATTGGGGGACATCGACGGTGCAATGCAAGAGATCATTGCGCTTGAAGGTGGAGCACCAAATATAGATGAAGTTCTTTCGGCTAAAAGCTACATTCTTGCCAAACAGGGAAAAGCGGCTGAATCCAAGGCGGCTTGGGCCCAAGCGATAAAGATCAATCGGAACGTCAAAAAATTTGGTGAATAGTCGGTAGGCCGGAACAAGCGGTAGCGCAGTTCCGGCAAAGAAACTGGATTCCCGTCCCCGCCTTCTGGCGGGCAGGCCCTACCCGGAACGACGGAAGATGCCGGAACTCGCAAAACTCGTTCCGGCCTACAAATTCAAAACTTTTCTATCGGAGACTCTTTCGTGAGCGCTAAAAAAGGTGTCGTGCGGGGCCGCGTGATCGTGGCGCTGTTGGTCGTGGCTGCCGTGGCGGGTTGGGCTTCCTACGTGGCTTCTTCCTGGGAAAAGGACGCCCAGGAGCAGTATCTCACTCGCACGATGAGCAATTTCTTCACGAGTCTTAATCCGATCGTTGCTCTCGACGAAGTCTATCAGGATGCCGATGGCGATCTGCTTCCCGATGCCCCGGAGAACCCCGCCCTGCAGGCGAAGCCAACCGAGCTGGTGTTTTCGTTTATCACCTCCGAGGATTCCACCAACGAAGCGGCCCAGTGGCAAGAATTGATGGATGCCATTGCGGAGAAAACCGATTTGCCGGTGACCTATCTGCGGCTCACCGATGTCCGCGAGCAATACGAAGCATTACGGGGCGGCCAATTGCATATCACGGCCTTAGGAACGGGTGAAGTCCCTGCCGCGGTCAACACGGCCGGGTTTATTCCCGTCTGTACATTCGGCCGTGAAGACGGTGAAAGCGGCTACAAGATGGAATTCATCGTCAAAGCCGACAGCCCCATCAAGTCCCTTGCCGACTTGCGCGGCAAGAAGATTGCCTTCACTCGCCCGCGTTCCAACTCCGGCTGCAAAGCGGCGGCGATGCTGCTGATGGAAGAGAAGAATCTTGAGCCCGAACGCGACTACCAATGGCGGTACACCTACGGCCATACGGGATCGATCGAGGCAGTGAAGTCGGGCGACGTCGACGTCGCGCCGATTGCCAGCGACGTCTACGCCCGCATGGTGGCCAAGAACGAGATCGATGTTAAGGATTTCCGCAGCATCTATCAGTCGGAGCAATTCCCCCCGGCGGCGTTTGGCTATGCCTACAATTTGGCCCCTGAAATCCGCGATGCCATCAAGGAAGCCCTGATAGGCTTCCAATGGGAAGGGACCAAAATCGCGAAAGAATTTGGCGGCGATGGGACGAGCAAATTCGTTCCCGTCAGCTACAAAGACGATTGGGCGAACATCCGCCGCGTCGATCTCGCCGCCAGCCACGCCCGC
>JBGTEU010000386.1:0-6623 GCA_041747595.1 Bythopirellula sp. | reverse complement strand
AGGCTTTGCACGTGACGGGGTTCAGCTTGTAGTCGCTACTGTGTTTGATGCGGTCGCGGACCCATTCGAACGAGCGGCGGGCGAGGATGAAGGGGTCGGACTCGCCATTGGCCAATTTTTCCGCCAACTGCCGTACCGCGGGCGCCTGGTGGTCGATGATTTCGGTGGCAGCTAGGAAAGCAGACGGCATAAGTGTTGTATTGGGAATGGCTGTGATGCAGTATCATGTGTATTCTATGACACATCAACGACCGAAAGGATCGAACGTTGCAATCAGTTTATTTGGAAACGACTGTACCTAGCTATCTTGTCGGACGTGATAGTAGCGACGTGCG
This sequence comes from Bythopirellula sp., assembly GCA_041747595.1. GTDB lineage: Bacteria > Planctomycetota > Planctomycetia > Pirellulales > Lacipirellulaceae > Bythopirellula. Next base: position 6,288 of record JBGTEU010000386.1, on the reverse strand, counting down.
CATGCTCGCTAAGCAACAGGTCACACGGGAGTGGTGGGAACTCCGTCGTAATGATTTTGAACTATTCATATCGGAGTTTGTGGTAGTCGAATGCCAAGCAGGTGATGTCGAGGCCGCAGCAAGACGTCTGGAATTATTGGCGGAGATTTCGCTTCTTGAGGTTGGTGTAGCGGCAGATCAGATTGCCCGAATTCTGGTCAACGAGCTGTCTCTGCCAGAGAAGGCCGCCGCCGATGCCGCCCACATAGCAGTTTGCGTCGTTAATGGCATAGATTTCCTGCTGACCTGGAATTTTACTCACATTGCCAATGCGGCATTTCGACCTAAGATAGAGTTGGTGTGTGATTCCTTCGGTTATGGTTGTCCTATCATTTGTAGTCCTGAAGAGTTGATGTGACATTAAAATGAAACTCGATCCTATCTTAGCAGAAGTCCGCAGGGTCCGCGAAGAATACGCGCTCCAGTTCAACGGTGATATTAAGGCAATGATGGATGATATCCGTCAACGTCAACTTGCCTCTGGGCGCAAAACGGTTTCGCTCGAACCAAAGCGAGTCAAGCCCTCCACCCATCGCCAGTAATTGTCGCCCGCCCCGCTATGCTTCCGATCCCTCCCGGCACCGCCGCATTGTTGTTTGACTGCGACGGCACACTCGCCGATACGATGACGCTCCATTACGCCGCGTGGCGTGAAACTCTTTTGCCGCACGGAGTGGATTGCCCTCGCTCGTTCATCGACGACCACGCCGGCGTGCCAACGCATGGCATCGTCACCGAAGTGAACAAACTGTGGGGCGTCGCGCTCGATGGCGACGCGATCACCGCGGAAAAAGAAGCCCGCTTCGCCGCACAAATTCACCTCACCAAGCCCGTCGAAGAAGTGCTCGCCACGGCCCACGCGTATTTCGGCAAGTTGCCGATGGCCGTCGTCTCGGGGGGTACCAAGGACATGGTCCACGCGATTCTCGAAACCATCGACGCGATGAATTTGTTCCCCGTGATTATCACCGCCAACGATCCGGTGGCACCGAAGCCTTCGCCCGACGTGTTTCTCGAAGCGGCACGACGGCTGGAAGTTCCAGCCAACAAATGCCACGTCTTCGAAGACGGCGATCCGGGCATCGTCTCCGCACAACGCGCGGGGATGACCTACACCGACGTGCGATTGATACTCAAAGCGAAAGCAAGTTAGTGTCATGTTCAGCACAGCACGAGCTTCTGACTCGTGAATTCACGCTTCGTAGAGTCGCGCCACAAGATTCGCTCTCACGTATCCGGCGAACCCGACAGCTCCGTCGCTTCTTGAAGTCCCGTTGCGACCTCGGGCAGGATGCCTTTTCTTCGATAGATCGGCCGGATCTCCTCGCGCAATTCGGGGAGTAAGCGAAAGAACCACAGCGCCGCAAGTACGCACAAAATACCACCGATGATAAGAGTCGATGGCACCCCCAGCCGCTCGGCGACCGACCCGGCGAGCAAACTCCCAAACGGCGCCGTTCCCATGAACGCCATCATGTAAAAACTCATCACCCGGCCCCGTTTGTCTTCGTCGACAATCGTTTGCAGCAGCGTGTTGCTCACGGCCAACTGGGTGATGAAGCCAAACCCGGTAATCACCAAGAGCAGCGCCGACAGCCACAAAGAGCGGGACATCGCGAACATCGCCAGCCCGATGCCGAACAGCGCCGCGGCAAGGGGAATGTACTTTCCCAATCCCAGCACTGTCCTGCGTGCCGCCAGGAACAACGCCCCCGTGAGTGCGCCGACCCCGGTGGCGGCCATCAACAAGCCCAACGTATTGGGGCCACCCCCGAGCACTTCGTTGGCCATCACCGGCATGAGCACCGTGTACGGCATGCCGACCAAACTCACCAATGCCAGCAGCAGTAAAATACTGCGGATGGTTCGCGATCCCGAAACATAAGCCCAGCCCTCCTTCAGATCCTGCAGCACATGCTTTTGTTGCGATCGATCTCGAGCTTTGACCGTAATTTTGATCGCCAGCAGCGAAGCGAGCACGGCGATGTAACTCACGCCGTCGATCAAGAAGCACCATCCCTCGCCACCGCGGCGATCAACACGCCGCCGATCGAAGGGCCCAACAACCGAGCGGCATTCACCATCGAGGAATTGAGCGCGATGGCGTTCGACAAATCTTCTTTCTTGTCGATCAACTCGATCATCAACGCCTGTCGGGTCGGCATATCGAAGGCGTTAATCAATCCCTGCAGAATGCTCAGCGCCACGACTTGCCAAATGGTGATCCACTGCCCCAGCGTGAGCACGGCCAACGCGAGCACCTGAAGCATCGCCAGCATTTGGGTGAAGATCAACAACCGATGGCGATTCCAGCGGTCGATAAACACGCCGGCAAAGGGGGCCAGCAAGAAAGAAGGAAACTGCCCGGCAAAACTCACCACTCCCAACAGGAACGCGGAACCGGTGAGTCGGTACACCAACCAGCTCGTGGCGATGCGGGTCATCCACGTGCCGATGAGCGAGATGCTTTGTCCGTAAAAATACAAACGAAAATTGCGATGCCCTAGGGCCCGCCACATGTACGACAGTTTGGCCACATTATGCCGCGAGGCCTCTGTGCCGACATCGGGCGGCGGGTCTTCCGAATTCGAGGTTTCCACGCTCATCGCAGTTGTCGGCTTGCTCCTCAATCAGTCGCCAGCGGGATCGCAGACTCACTTATTCATGCGTTCTTCGAGGCGATCCAGCCGCGCGGCGATTTGCTGCAAGTAGGTGATGATGATCGCGTGTGTATATTGGGCATCGATTCCCACGGGTGAATCAGCCAAACTAATGTGCTGGATGATTGGGGCGAGATCGGCCTTGGATTGGGCCATCGGTTCACTGGACATGGCGTGAAACTCCCGAGAGGATGGGGCGGATTGCTGCGATACAACGCTTCGATGCAATTATCACGTCAAGCGGAAGACCCGGCCAGTGGAGAAATGCCATCCCGAGGGAGACTACTAGTTGTCATTCTGATGGAGCCTTGGCGACTGAAGAATCTGGCTTCAATCCTCGCACGCATTCCGTGCGTGAGGGTACTGCATGCTAGATCCTTTCGGTCGCTTAGGCTCTCTCAGGATGACTATTGCTTAGCGATTTTTTCGCCGCAGCAATGCCGTCAGCAGAATCATCCCGCCCAGCAAGGCCGTGTTTGGTTCGGGAATCGAGATAAGGGCGGCGAGCGACCCCCCCATGAAATCTTGCAACGTTTTGCCGTAGTTCTGCTGCCAGACGAGGAAATCCCTCCCATCGGTCACGCCGTCACCGTTGGCATCGGCCCCAGCGTCGACGCCGAAGGAGTTTTGCCACGCGACCAAGTCCGCCCCGTTGACGACGCCATTGCCGTCGAAATCGCCGGGCAGAAAGACGAACGGATCGCTGAACAAGCTGCTGGTGAGAAACGTGTTGTCGGTAAGGGTTTTCAGAAACGCGACCAGGGCCGCACGTTCATTGGGAGTAAAGAGATTTCCTTGACTGGGGTTCAATGCGGGATCGAGGAACGGATTGGCCTTAATGCCGCTGCTATAGAATTGGACGACTTCCTCGAGCGTGCTGAACCGGCCGTCGTGCATGTAACCGTCGCGAACCTCGACGTTTCGCAAGGACGGAACTTTGAACTGACCGTTGCCCGCGCCGTCGGTGGGGGAATTCGACGCATCGAGTCCAATGTTGTGAGTTTTAGCGGCAATCTGCGCGTTGGTCGTATGACACTGGCTACATTGCCCGCCGACATGGAAGATGGTGGCACCGAGTTCTTCTTGAGAAGTAAATTGAGCCGCCGCGTAGTTAGGATTTGTTGGCGAGCCCAACGCAATGGCCTGATCGAACTTCGACTGGTACGACACCATCGAACGGACAAATTGAGAAAGTGCCTTCGAAATCTTATCGTTGGTAATCTCGGTCGAGCCAAACGCCTGTTGAAAGAGTTGGGGATAAAAGCTCGTGGCGGCCAGCTCGCTGCGGACCTGCGAAAGCGTGCTCCCCATTTCCACGGAGTTTTCGATGGGCTGCAGGACTTGTGCTTCCAACGTGGCGGCACGTTCATCCCAGAAATATCGGCCCCGTTTGTAATAAGCGTTGTTGGAAAGACCCATCGAATGGCGCTCGGTGAGTTGGCCGTCGAAGCCTTCGCTGAATTGATTCGGATCGGAAAAGTCGTTTTCCTGCCGATGGCACGACGCGCAGCTTGTGCTGTCATTGTGCGAGAGGCGCTTGTCGTAGAACAGCACGCGGCCCAGCGTGGCGCCGGCATTGGTGATCTGGTTATTGACCGGCGTGTTGTTGGATGCGGCGATGTTGCCCGACTTCCAATAGTTAGGGATATTCTGCACCGCATAGCCGACGTAATTGGCCGGCGAAGCGGGCAACACGGGCACCCCGGGCGCAGCCCAACTCACGCTGCTCGATAGCAACGCAAAGAGGGAACAGCAAATCATTGCTGCACGCGAGAAAACCTCTTGCATACCCAGTCCCTAACGATGCGCGATAGGCCCGTGTGTAATGCGCTGATGGCCGTGAAAAAGAATTGGCCGATCAATGGCCGAGGCAACGTTCCAAGCTGCCCCTCAATGGGGGAATCGCCAAGCCCTTGGCGATGCTCTGTTCTTCCTTCATCATAGTCCCCGGCGGTTGCGGTGCAAACAAACGGGTACCGTACAATCCGTATAACCCCGAGGATTCTCCCGGGTTTCGCGCGAGAACGGGTGGAGCGAAGAATGCCTGCCAAGCTGGAGAGCTGATCCCCGCAAAAATTGGCGCCTTCTGGAACTGCAAATAAAACTGCGGTAAGGGAGCTTGCCAGGGACCCGCCTCAAAAAGCCGGTCCCCGCAAGACCTTACCGCATCCACTCCACTCGACGCTCTATCGCACCCTGTGCTTGCGATAGTGCCGAGTCGCGTTCCAGGCCATCAAGGTCAGAACGGCCGGTGCCACGAACCACAGCGCGTTCATGGGTGGCAAGACTCCGGACGTTGCAAACGCCACGGCAAAAAAGCCAATCGTGCCACCGATGGCCAGCAGACTCCCCCCAATGGCGTGCCAGCGGCTCACCAGGTATCCGGCAAAAACCGTCAGCAACGCGGCCGCTTGATAAAAGCTTCCCACATCGGGCATCGCGAAGCGGCTCTGAATCAATTCGCCGATAACGAATGCCAACCAGCCCACAAACAAAACGACACCACAAATCTGTGCACCGTAACTCAACAGCCGTGGCACGGAAGTCGGCTCTCTCAACAATCTGGCGTTCATGGCGACACCTTTGACCTCTCAAAAAAATCATGGGTTAATCCATGAAATAGGCAGAGCAAGCGACGTGCCGAGAAGGGGCACCGAGAAAAACGCCGGAAAAAAGCCCTGCGACGCGCCAAGGGTGTGCGATATCGGCACGCGCTGTAACCGAAAGTAACGGCGTATCATTCTTCTGTAAACAGGACTTCGTGAGAAGTTCCCGGTAACACGTGTAAGAGGTCGTCTCGTAGCCAGCTTTCCAGGTTTTGGCCCATCGCTTCACGAAATACGCGCTGATGTGCCTCCGGTACGAGCCAGACCTCACCGAGAGCGAAAGTGGGTTTTCGACAGAGCAGACCTGCCCCTTTTTCTCTAAATGACGGAAAACGATCTTTGCCCTTTTGAACGAATGTTGTACGTTCCCCCGGGCAGATCGATGCTCATTCAAAACTTAATGGGAGTCTGACGATGCGAAAGATTATGATAGCACTATGTATCTTGGCCAGTTTTCCCATAATAGCTAATGCTTGCGACGACCTATGCGAAGTCTTAAAGGAATCGCAAGTTGAGCTACCGATCACAGCGGCATTGGGATGGGATTACTTGATGCCCATGGAGCACAACCAGCCTCAATCTGGTAAGAATCGAGTAGCCCTTGATTTCAGCTTTCCTATTAAGGCGGCAGCTTTCTCAACGGGAACGGGCTGGAACGGGTTCACGATGTGAACTGCCGTTTTTGGGGCATTGTCCCAGTCATAGCTTTCGGAAAATGAAAAAAGGGATAGGTCCATATAACGAGTTTGTACCAGTCCGATTTTTCGCACTAGTAGGTGCCCATCAAGCGTGCATCAGCGGTTACTTCTTTCCTTCGCGATCTCTGCGTGTTCAAATAAGAGGTTAGAGATTTTAGAGGCTGGGTGCTGGGGTGGCTGGGGGAAAAAGGGGCTCTCAGCGGTCAGCTATTAGCTTTTTCTGTCGAAATTGTGCCACGACTAATGCTAGATTGTAGGCCGGAACAAGCCGTGCGCAGTTCCGGC